>NZ_JAGFIP010000021.1:0-64242 GCF_017582705.1 Paenibacillus sp. F411 | reverse complement strand
TGGAGCGCTCTCCCTTCGGGATTTGCTGGAAGTTGGGTGCAGACCCGATGGACGGGCTGCGGCGCTTGAGATGAGGTCCCTTCCTGCTTGGAGCGCTCTCCCTTCGGGATTTGCTGGAAGTTGGGTGCAGACCCGATGGACGGGCTGCAGGCCCCGCTAAAGCGGGCTTGTACGATAGAGCATCGCTGGCATCGTTTGAATAGACTAAGAAAAAAACTTCGTAGGGTGAGGATATCTGATCTGAGGACGCCTTTGGGCGTACAACAGTGTAGAAAGAACAGATATCCGAACTCCCCCTAATATAGATTGCAAGGAGAGAGAACGAGCATGCAGATGCAAAAGATTTTTAACACGGAAGCGCCGAACCGCTCTACCCGTATCATTGAAGGAGAATGCTCCGGCATTCTGAACTGGAACGACATCCGTATGCCGCATATGTACAAGCTGTACAAGGTTCTGCTTCTGAACCACTGGATCGCGGATGAGATCCCGATGTCCAAGGATGCACAGCAGTTTTCCCGCCTGGATCCGGAGGAGCAGCGCACCTTTAAAATCAACATTTCACTGCTCGCGGTGCTGGACTCCATGCAGACCATGTTTGTCAGCGATGTGAAGCGTTACTTTACAGATTCCTCGCTGGAGGCGATTTCCGCGATTATCGGTCAGCAGGAGGTCGTGCATAACCAATCCTATTCTTACGTGCTGTCTTCAATCGTATCCGAGCAGGAGCAGAAGGAGATTTTTGAGTATTGGAAGCATGATCCGGTCCTGCTGGACCGCAATCGGTTTATCGCTGATATTTATCAGTCCTTCCGTGACAATCCGTCGCCGCAGACGTTTTTTGAAGCGATGGTTGCGGATTTGATTCTGGAAGGCATCTTCTTCTACAGCACGTTCGCCTTCTTCTACAACCTGGCCCGTGATCAGAAGATGATGTCCACCAGCCAGATGATTTCCTATATTCAACGTGACGAGAACCAGCACTGCTACTTCTTTGCCGAGGTGTTCAAGCAGCTGCTGAAGGACTTCCCGGAGCTGGATACCCCGGAAAACAACGACTACATCTACCGCACGGTAAACCGCGCTGTCGAGCTGGAAACCAACTGGGCGCACTATACGCTTAGCAAGGTTAAAGGCATTGATCTGAACGAGCTCGCGGACTATATCAAGTTTATTGCCAACCGCCGCCTGAGCATGATGGGTCTCGACAAAGCCTATGAGGGCGTGGACGTGAACTGCATGCCGTGGATCAAGCCGTTCTCCGATGAAGCCTTGAATGCGACGAAAACGGACTTTTTTGAAGCCAAATCGCGCAACTACGGCAAGGTCGGCGACGATAACGGATTTGACGATTTGTAAGACTCCGATCAGCAGTCCATGTGCTGAATCAACAACAAGAACCGTTCTTTCCCCTCGGGGACAGGACGGTTCTTTTTTGGGCATAAGGTCAAGCTGGGCGGTTGTGTAATGAGATATATGTTATGCTATAAACAGGAACGTAAAGGAAATATAACCAGGAGGTATACGAAATGGCAACCTTAACACTACGAATTCCGTTGTTTATATTTGCTTTGGGGGTATCGGTGTTCTTATGTGATCTGATCCGTGAAAGCCAGGTTGTGAATAGCTTTGTCGCCAGCATGAGCTTTTGGGTCGTTGCTGTCGCATTCATGATCGGATTTGAAAAAACGGGGTTGAGCGAGAAAAAGGTACCTCTTCTTTATGGTGTCCTTGTGGCTCTCGTCGGGGTGTTTATCGAATTTCTGGTGGAGCCGCAGGATATATTATCCTTGTTCCCGTTTTGAAAAAGCTTAATCCCGTAACAGCTCCCGAAGCATGCCCTCCCGGTGATTCACGAATTCCTTCATAATCAGAAAGTGGTCGGTGTCTTCCAGACTGCAGCGCTCCAGACCGTCGTCGGTCAGCTTGTAGATGAGGGCGTCGGGGTATGCCATGACAATCGGTGAATGCGTGGATATAATAAACTGGGACTCCGCCTTGACCAGATCATGAATGCGCGTCAGCAGCGCCATCTGGCGCAAGGGAGACAGCGCCGCCTCCGGCTCATCCATGATGTACAATCCCTGACCGCTGAACCGGTGCAGAAATGCCGCAAAGAAGGATTCCCCATGTGACTGCGCATGGAGCGAGGTTCCGCCGTAGTTATGGGATGCTTCCAGGGCATCCACCTCCGAGGCAACGTTATAATAGCTCTCCGCCCGGAAGAAAAAGCCGTCCTTCGGCCGGCGTGCTCCCCGCACCGTCCGAAGATATTGATGAAGCTCCGAATGCGTCTCGCGGGTCGCAAACGAGAAGTTCACCGTTCCGCCCTCCGCATTAAAGCCCATGGCCACAGCGATGGCTTCCAGCATCGTCGATTTGCCCATGCCATTTTCCCCGACAATGTAAGTAACCCGTGGATGAAGCTCCAGCTGCTCCAGCGCCGATACGGCCGGGAGATGAAAGGGATAGGCGTCAAACGAAGGAACCTGCTCCTTCAAAAGCTGCACGCTGCGCAAATAGGCGGTTGTGAAGTCGAGTGCCATGGGTTGTCCTCCTCTGCTGCACAAAAGCGGCACCTCCAGCATCTTCGCCGGAACATGCCGCTTGTGGCCTGATCTGTTATGCTCCTGTTACAAAACGGTACAGCCCTTCTACCTTCTCCTCGGTCAGCGGACCGCTGTTATCAAACACAAGAATCGAGCTCTCCGGGATATCCCAGTTCACCTCGGGCACGAAGTTGACGCGGGTCTTGAAGTCATCCCAGTGCTCCAGCTTCCATTGGTCACGCTCGGTTTGACGGTCGATGATGCGCTCCTTCTGCAGCTCCATATCCTCCAGGGCGACCACCACCACCTTCACGTCTACCTCCTGCTTGCTGCGTCCCGCTGCTGACAGCACGTCCTCCATCCACTGGGGATTCTTAAGCTCGGAGGTGAACGGGGAAATCATGAATACGTTCTGGCCGGCATTCAGATTCTCGATGCAAATATCCTTCGTCGTATCATATTCCAGGTCCCGCAGATGTTCCTTGTAAAATGCGGAGTCCCGATCATTGGGATCCAATCCGTTGCTCTCCAGAAATTTCTCCACAAAACGCCCGCCCACCGTATCCCGGTCCAAAAAAGCGGCCGGAATGCGCACCGCGAGCTTCTTCGCAACCGTTGTCTTGCCGGTTCCGGCTACGCCAACAAAAAAGACCAGCTTCTGCATGTCTATCTCTCCTCTACATTGTAAAGCGTATTCTTTACTTCTGCTCCTGCCTTTGGGCAATCCGCAGCCCGGTTTCGGCAATAAGCTCCTCTAATGCGGCATGAAGCCGCTCCTGCAGCACCTCGGCGATCTCAAGGCCCCCCTCTTCCGTGCGGGCGACCTGGGCATCTACAGCATAAACGCCGCCCAGGATGAATCGGGCGCCCATCGACGAGAGCACGGGCTTCAACGAGTAGTCGATGGATAACAGGTGCGCCAGGCTGCCGCCGATAAACAGGGGCAGGATGATTTTGCCGGCCAGCCCTTTTTGCGGAATGAGATCCAGAAACGTCTTCAGAACACCTGTAAAGGACGCCTTGTACACCGGACTGGCAATAATGACGGCATCGGCTTCAGCAACCAGTCCATTAGCCTTGATCACATACTCGCTATCGAACCGGGCCAGGATCAGATCCTCTGCCGGCAATTGAGCGACATCGATCCGGCTTACCTCATAGCCTGCGGCCTCCAGACCCTTCTCCGCCTGTTCCATCAAAGCGGTAAGGCGCGAGCCGGGCGTGGGACTGCCGTTAATGATAACTGCTTTCTTCATGCTGTATCCTCCTGTCTTTCGGAAATGGGTATACAGCCCTGCAGGCCAAGCTGGCGAAAACCGGGGTGCGGGTGCTCAAGCGAGCCTGCAGGACATCCGGATTCAGACAAAAAGGACCTTACAAGCTGCTGCAAAGTCCCTCCGGGCTCAACACGTTTGAGGTCTTCTGATATGTATCTGATCTGGGTGGAAGCCTTTGGCTTCAAGTTGTAATCATGTTATCAATCTGCTGCGCTGTTTGTCAATGCCGCGACACCTCACTGCATTCCTGCCGGGCAAGAGAGTAAACCTGGCGTAGAACCTTGCATAAAACAGGCGTAGAATCGGCGCAAAGCCTGCATAAAGGCTGGGATAGCGTCTTTTCATCGTTCACCGGGTTAATGCTTCATGCCATAAAGCCTTCATGTCTTAAATGATTCAGGCTGGCGAAGCATTCACCCCGTGAAGCTTCACCCTATCAAACATTCAGACAATCAAGCTTCATGCCATAAACTGCAAGTGCCCATCGCCCAGAACTTGATGACATGACATGAGGATGAACAAGGTGAATATTCATGGAGCCCCTCACAAGTCCCGGCACGTTCCGCAGGGCCGCGGCATAGTTATAAAGCACAGACCTACGGATTGTAATATGGACGCAGGAGGGACGGCTTGATGGAATCCGGAAAAATCAGTACAAACAGCCGGATGGATGTCGGTATCTATGCATTGAACAAGCTGGCGGGCGCCGGCACTGTGCTGGTGCTGCTTAGTCTGCTGTCGTGGGGCTGGCCACAAAGCTGGGAGAGCTTATCTGCCATGCTGGGGGCAGATATCCCGATGGAGCACTGGGTTTACGGCTATGCCCTGATCGCCTCGCTCGTCGCCGATGCGATCATTTCGCTGCTGCCGGCGTTAAGCCGTGCCCGGCAGGCGGCTATCTATGGAGCCGCCGGCTTCTTGTCGTTTGCTCTGCTGACCGGGGAGGATGAGCAAATGATCTGGCTGCGCGGAGTCGTGGGCATGGCTATTCTCCTGATTTTTGTCTGGAGCCGAAGGGTGCTCGCCACTCGGCCGCTGCGGACGATTCTATGTGCTTTGATCATTCCGCTGTTCTGCCTGTTATAGCGCTTCGATCAGATCTCCGGCGGTAACGGAGGAGAAATGGCCGCGTAAAGCCGCGGCTCTTTCACCTGCCAACCCGTGCAGGCGTACGCCCAGGGCTGCCGCCTGTGGACCGGACAAGCCTTGAGCCAGCAGCCCGGCGATGATGCCGGTCAGCACATCGCCCGTGCCGCCTGTAGCCATGCCGGGGTGTCCTGTCACGTTGACGAAGGCGCGACCGTCCGGCCCGGCAACCACCGTCCGGGAGCCCTTCAGGACAAGCGTCACGCCATGGCGCACGGCATAGCCGATCGCGGCGCCGATGCGGTCCTGCTGCACCTGGGATACGGTCATCCCTGAGAGGCGGGCCATTTCTCCAGGATGAGGGGTAAGCACCGTCTCGGAATCCCTGGGTGCCCAGTCGGCGAAATCCTCTGCCGCTGCGAGGGCATTAAGCGCGTCAGCATCCAGGACGAGAGGGACCGTGGACTGCTCCCACAAGCGGCGAAGCCACAGGCCGTCTCCGGAAAAGCGCCCGATGCCGGGACCTGCCGCCAGAACGTCCCGGCTCTGTAGCAGCTTCAGGATGTCTGTCGCGGAGTCCTCGTGCCAGCTGCCGCTTGTCCCCTCGGCAGCCTGCACTGGCGAGAGCATAAGCTCCGGTGCTGCGCCGCTCATCGGCAGCAGCAGCTCGTCCGGCAGCGCCCAGGTGACAAGGCCGCTGCCGGCGCGCAGCGCAGCACGTGAGCACAGCAGGCCGGCGCCGCTCATTGTGCGGCTGCCTGCTGTGACCAGCACATGGCCGTACGTGCCTTTATGGCCGTCGGCCGTGCGGGGGCGCGCCGGATCGCAGCGAAGCTCGGCGCGCAGCACCTCCGGCGTGAGGAGGAACGACTTCACGCCGTGGTCTTGACACAGCGCCGAGGGAATGCCGATGGAGCGGACGACGACCCGGCCGGCGGCCTCCGCGCCGGGGTACTGCACCAGGCCTCGCTTGAGGAACGCGAGGCAGACCGTCACCGCTGCATGGATGCAGGGCTCCTGCAGCGCGCCGGTATCGGCGTCCAGTCCGCTGGGAATATCCGCGGACACGATCGGCAGGCCGCTGTCATTCGCGGCCTGAATCATCGCGGCGTAATCGCCGCGGGGCGCGCCCTGCGCGCCCGTACCCAGCAGCGCGTCCACGATGCCGGTGTACGCGCCCCAATCCACGGCCGACGATGCCCGGCCGTGGACCTCCAGCGGGATGCCGAGTGCCTCGGCGGCATCCCGCTGGAGCGCAGCCTCGCCGGCCAGCACCTCACGCTCGGCCGCGTACAGGATCGTGACGCGCACACCTGCGTCACGCAAGTGCCGGGCGGCGGCTGCACCGTCGCCGCCGTTACTGCCCTTGCCCGCGAGCACCAGCCAGTGCTCCTCGGGGTCATCCGGCAGATGCAGCGCGGCATCTGCCTCAATGCCGGGCGAGGGATAGACAGCCTCGCCGCTCTCCCCCGGCGCAGCATGCCTGTCTCGCGCCGCGCCGGGCTGCAGCTCGCCAGGGGCAGGAGCCGCCGGGGCCGTCATGCCAACATGACTCTGCCAAGCGCTGGCGGCCCCTCCTGTTGCAGGCAGGCCCGCAGCGCGATCTCCTCTTGCTCCAGCCGCACCGTGAGCCCTGCCTGCTCCTGGAGCCGCCGCCTTCCTCCGGCCTTCATGGCCCCGCCGCTCCCGGCACAGGCGCAGCACCTCCTCGGCAATGGCCTTGCCCGCATTTTCCATCAGCGCTACGGCAGGAATGCCGAGAACCTCGATGGCATGGCGGTCCAGCTCCCGCATCTGCTCTCTGTTCACGATATACATGCAAGCCCCTCCTTTGCGCGTTGCTTATTTTACGACCGGCTGATCAGTAGCCTACAGTAAACCGCGCCCGGATAAACTGCGGGTCCTCCAGCTCGTCCAGCATGGCCACGGCATAATCTTCAATTGAAATACGGCTGGACCCGCTCTCGTCCACCACCAGATGATCCATGCCAATGCGGAACTGGCCGCTCCGCTTGCCCGGTTCGATCATGGCTGCGGGACTCAGATAGGTCCAGTCAAGATCTGACGCTTTATAAATCTCCAGCGCATCGCTATGCGCTTGAGCGACGGGCCGAAGCTCAGCCGGAAATTCCGCTGTGTTCATCAGCATTTCTCCGTTCTCGGCCACCAGGCTTCCCGCCCCGCCTACAACCAAAAGACGGCTTACCCCGCTCCGCCTGCAGGCTTCCAGCTGATTGCGGGCTGCCTCCAGCAGCTCCTCTTCCTGCCCAAACTGCGGGCCGTAGGCACTGATCACTGCCTCTGCGCCGCGAACGGCCTCCGTCAAGGCATCCGGGTCCAGCGTGCTGGCTTCAGCCACATGGATTTTGTCCCGATAAGCTTCCAGCTTGTCCGGATTGCGCACCACGGCCGTCACCTGATGGCCCCGGCGCAGCGCCTCCTCCAAAATACTTTTGCCAATACTTCCTGCCGCTCCGATAATTACTGTTCTCATTACGTATTCGCTCCTTTGCTGTTGTCTCAGATCTACCGTGCCATGCGCCAGATATAGTATGTTATGATTCATAGCGATCCCATTCGCTTCTTCATGAATCCTTTTCCAGCTTCGGCCTTGTGATAGCAGCTTTCTTAAATACTTAGCCCTCTTCTTTTCCTTTCAAACGCTTTGAGCTGATTTCACAGCACCCCTTCTGTAATCCCAAAGCGACAAAAAAAGCACCCGTCCTCTCCATCCCCTACCCCCTGCAGACACCATGCCTGATCGGCGGATGACGCTGCAGTATGCTGTGGGAATGGTTAAGAACGAATGCTTCTATCGTATACGCTCTTCCTGCATTTGCCCAGCATTCCTGCTGGCTAAGCGGCAAGAAGGAGAAGCAGCACATAGCCGACGGTCAGCTTTGCCCGCTGTACAGGCGCTTTAGAAACCGTAACCTGATTCATTCTCGTTCCCCCTTTATGAGCAGCTGTATTTGTATACTTGCGCTTATTTTTTCTTATAACCAATAATGTTTCCTTAATGCAAATTATAAGGGATGGAAAACGTCCTCGCAAGTCTTTTTTCGCCAAAAACAAGCCTATTTCTTGCTTCCATCAGCGACAATTCCGCATCCAGGGGATGTTGATGTTGTCCCGAATGGTTCGCATAGTAACAGGTCGCGCATTTTCTAAGCAGCATGAAGGACGGGATAACCCCCGCCAATCGACGGCCGCGAGCCGGTGTACTGCCGAGCCTCCGCACTGTGCCCGCCTCCATCGCGGCAAGCCTATAAAGCCCGGAGCCCTTCGCCATTTATATGACCAGCATCGAGGGAGAACATCCCCTCTGCCACGCCCGGCGCGTCACGGTATGACCTTTATGGGTATTTCATTACACTGTGCCTGTCTTGAAATCATGTTCTTCTTATGCAATAGTGAAATGTAGAATATGTAAGGAGGGATTGGCTTGTCCCTTGCGGAATGGATTGACGGTTTTTTTGGCTCTATAGAAGGGCTGCTTGCAGTCCTGCTTGCCGCTGCAGTGTTTCTTGGCTTATACATATATACCTCCTCCCGGCTGCAGGCCGAACGAACCGAAGCGCTGGAGCGGATCCGGCAATCCCTGACCTTGTATACGCAGCTGGCCGGACCGCTCTCTGCAGCTGTTAACCGGCTGGATCACGACCCGGAAGCAGACGGGCAGCTGGCCGCTCTCCTGCTGGAATGCAAGGCGGCTGACCGCCTGACTCCGCAGCTGCTGGAGCAGATCAACGCGTACCTGAAGGACCGGGATCACGCCCGTCTGCCCCGGCTTAGCCGGTCCCTTGAATCCGAGATGAACGCTCTCGTAGCGGAACGCGGGGAAACCCTGCGCCGCCTGGAGACTCCAGGCTTCGGACTTGGACTCTGGCTGCTCCTGAAGCCGGCGGTTCCCGGCCTGCTGTTTCTGGCGGTAGTGCTCCTGAGCTCCGCCCTGATCACCCGGCTGCGGGAGCCGTCCAGCTGGACACAGCCGGAGCTCTGGCTGCTGTGGCTGTCCTCCATGCTGGCTGCGCTGTCCGTGTACCGGCTCCTGATGGATGCCCGGCGCGGGCTTCCCGGATCACTCTTTTACGGACTTCATCTGCTCATTGCAGCGGCGGCTCTGCCTTTGTTCTTTTGGCCCGAGGCGGCATACTATACGCTGGCATCGCAGCTAATGCTCTATGCCGCCGGCTTCTGGTTTCAATCGGCTCCATCGCGCAAGGAAAGGCCTTACGCCGGTCACCCCGAGCTGCTGGAGCAGTTCCGCGAGCGCACCTCTGCTTCTCCGGAAGCTGAAGGCAACGCCGCCGGGGAGCCGGTTCGCCGTGCACCGGAGCCACGAACTCCGCGCCGCGGCAAAGCGCGCCGAAGCCCGAAGAGCTAGCGACGGCACAGGTCGCGCTGCTCGCAGCGCACCTCGATACCGCAGGCAGGATCTCGCGCCCTCACACAACGCAGGCAGGATCTCACGTCCGCACATAACACCGGCACGATCTCACGTCCGTACAACGCAGACAGGCAGATGAGCAACGCTCATCTGCCTGTCTTTTCAACTTGCCCTGGCACCTCCACGCTTGCCGTTAAACATCACGAGAGCTTATGCCTTCACCGCCGGCAAGACGCATACGGGATGCGGCAGCTCCAGGCTGAAGCCGGTCTCTTCCAATCGTCCGCTGTCGGAATGAATGCGGTAGGAGACGATGCAGTTGCTGTCCTGGTTGGCTGACAGCAAATACCCGCCCGGCACGAGAGTAAAGTGACGCGGCGTTTTTCCGCCGGAGGACACCCAGTTTACGGCTGACAGCATGCCGCTGTCCTCGTCGATGTTCATCTGCACCAGGCTGTCATGTCCCCGATTGGATGCGTACAGAAAACGGCCGCAAGGCGATATCGCAAGCTGCGCTGCTGTATTTTCCTCCATCACAACATCAGTGGGCAATGTGGACGTATGCTGCATCGTCTTTAAATCCCCGAAGGTGGAGTCGTAGGCGAAGAACGTAACGGTATTATTCAGCTCGTTAATGGCATACATCCATCTCCCGTTCGGATGAAAAGCGACATGGCGCGGGCCTGAGCCGGGAGGCATTTTGACTTCACGGTGGGTGACCAGCTTGCCCTCCTCCAGCCGGTACATATTGATGCTGTCCATCCCAAGGTCACAGACAATGACATACTCCTGGTTCGGATCCTGGAACACCGAATGCGGATGGGCCTCCGACTGGCGGTCATCCCGCTCCCCGCGGCCGCTGTGGCGAATGAGGGAGGACAGCTCCCCCAGGGCGCCGTCTTGTTGCAGCTCCAGTACCGAAATATGTCCGTCCCCATATCCTGTAGTGAACAGATATTTCCCGTCTCCCGAGCGTGACACATGGCATGCACCGGAAGAGTCGGTGCTCTTGCGGTTCAGCTCCTCCAGCTTCTGCGTCTGCGGATCGGCCGCATATGCAATCACCTCGCTGTGCTCCTGCTCACTGGCAGCATACAATACATTGTTTAGGGCGTCCCAGTCCAGAAACGTCGGATTCGTAACGCCGGCCATACCATGAAGCGCCTTTAGCTCTCCAGTCTCCAGATTAAGAGAAGCCAAGTGGATGCTCTCCTCCTCCTTCGCCCGGTATGACCCTATGTAAACATAAATCAGGTTTTCATTATCGACTGTCATCCCTGCACACTCCTTCACGTTATGATTCATTATGTATTACCCACACGCATGTCGTGCTTACCTTCCTGCAGCTTATTTTTATGACATACTGTATATTTAATCATCCCAAGTATTTCTTTTACAGATAGTTATTGCCTAGTCGCTTGTTGTCTTGTACGATAATTCAAGCGTGACCTGCGCTGAATATTATCGAAAAGGGGAATGCAATCCATGTTCAAAAAGAGAATAGGGCTGCTCGTTGCTGTGCTCCTGCTGCTCCTGGGCAGTACGGTACAACCGGCTCCGGCCCACGCCCAAAGCTCTGTCACCGTTCTGTTGGACGGCAAAGCGGTCTCCTTTCAGTCCGCTCCCGTGATCAAGAACGGAGTCACCTTCGTTCCGTTCCGCCCGCTGTTCGAGGCGCTCGGCTACAAGGTCAGCTGGAGCTCCGCCTCCAAAAAGGTGACAGGCTCCTTCCTGGACCAGCAGCTGGAAATGAAGGCAGGCTCTACTCAAGTCTCCGTCAACGGAAAGACGACAGCCCTGCAAGCTGCGCCGTATATTGCCGGTGGCAGTACGCTGGTGCCGCTGCGCTTCGTGGCTGAATCTACCGGATATCCGGTAAAATGGGATGCCAAGAGCCGTAACATCCTCATTGACCGCCAATCGGCTTTTGCCAAAGCCAGTGTCGAGATCAAGAAGCTCTATGCTGACATGGCAGCGGCTGTCACCCGCGGGGACTACAAGGCTGCCCTCACTGCAATTCATCCCAATTCTCCGCATATCAATAGCTACATCATGAGCTATGACAATATGGCCACCCGAAGCGGCAAGCAGAGCGCTTATGTGTCGGACGTACAGGTGATTGGCAGTGTTGCCGTTGCCACGGTCGTGAAGACCCAGGTGCGTACTGGCGGGCCTTTTGACTGGGATTACACCATTGCGAAGCAAATGATCCTGAAGCCGGACGCCGCCGGTGCCTGGAAAGAATACGACAGCTTGAATGACGAAGTATTTCTGCACGTGCCGGATGGTCTGATCGAAGCCCGGCCTGCGGTAGATGCAGCCGACAAGCTGGCGCTGGAGAACGTGCTGAAGCAATATACACAAGCCTTCAACCAGAAGGATTTCAAGGCCGTCCGTTCCTTTGTAGTTCCGGACTCCCCTTACGACTATGAGGTTGTTACAGCTGCCGAGGAAGGCTTCTTCCAGCTTGACTTCACCCTGGAATCCGTGCCGGTGGCTGTCGTGCATTACGATGAGCAGGATGCGGTACTGCTCGTGAAAGAAATCTTTGACGAAGACGGCGAGAAGAGTGCAGCCGAGCTGCTGTACTGGTTCAAGCAGGATAGCGGCACCTGGCGAATTGCTGAAGTGCTGTTCGTTGAAGAGGAATAGCTGCGGCGGATGCCAATCGTTTTTTTGGACAGGGAGTTCAGGTCGGTCTGAACCGGGAATGCCATGCACCGTGGGTCTTTGGGCCAAGGTTTGGGTAAAAGGTTAGCATTGAGAGAGGTGCACGCTACCCAAGGAGGCTAAATTGCGATGAATATAGAATCCGAGATCCAGGTTCGTTTTCCTTGCCGCCAATGTCAGGACAGCATTCAGGTCAGCTTCACCCAAGAACAGCTTGCCCATGTCCAATGTACACAATGCGGCTATGATTATACATTGATGAAGCCAGCCATTGGTGAAGAGATTTTGCTCGACTGGGAACAGGAGGCGGCCTATCAGAGGCTTCGCGCCGAAAAAACCGAGCAGGACAAGCTCGCCCTGATGTCTCTGGTGATCAAGGTGATCGAGCTGCTCACCTGGCGCGATGAAGGCAGCGGTCATATCCGCGCCCTGGAGACACTGCGGCAGTGGCTGCTGCTGAACGGCGTACCCAAGCCGTTAATTGAGCTGCTAGACGCCAAGGCTCCCATCCCCTACGAGATGATCCAGCGGGAGATGAGCAAGCCGCAGAGCCAGGTATAAGCTCTGCCATAACATAGAAGCCGTACCGCAGGATGCAGCATCTTTGCGGTACGGCTATTGGCTATTGCTGCGCCTTATGATCTTAACGGATGGGAAGCTCCATCGGCTGCTTCATGACCTGAGTCTGCCCCCCCAGCTCCAACACTAATGGTCCCTTGTATGCCTGTGGCTCAATGTGTACCTCAAACGTCGTTACCGGATACTCATTTCCATTCGAGCCGCTATAGGAGCGGCTGATTGCCGTACCGACTACGTCGTAGGCTTTGCCGGTTCCATCCTTGAATATGTAGTCAACATACAATCCTCTCGGCTCCTGCTGACTCTCATATTCAAAAGTGAGCGTATATACCTTCTCACCGTTCACATGCTCATTACTCCGGTATCCACTGTATGTCATTCTGCCATATTCAGTTCTGACGGGCTCCATCTGCCCTTTTTCCAGATCCACAATCAGCTTTGGACGTAATGCCGCAGGGACGCTCAGGCCTTGAGCTGTAAGCGTAATGGACCGCGCCTGCAGCAGACGGGGATCTTCAAAATAATAGCTCTTGCTGCCCTCATCATCCGGTCCAGCGGCAAACATACTCGTTAAAGACGACACAGCCCCGCTTCCTTCGACAATCTCCAGAGACATCCTCTCCAATTCGACCCCATTGCTGGTGTTCTGAGATCCCTCCGTCGTATGGATCACTGCTCCCGTTGCGGATAGAACCGCTTCACGGATCGTTACCTGCTGCCCTCCTGCTTCCACGCTGTGCTCCAAAGGAATGATGTGCGTGAGCTTCAGAACCGCTTCCAGGTCCAGCTTCAGCGGAATCTGAAGCGTAAACGCATTGGAGACTTCCCCGCCGTAACGGGCTTCGGGAGAATCGGGAGCCAGAACCGCTTCAAAGACCAGGCTTTCCGGGAAGTTTTGGCTTAGTGGAAGCACAAAACTCACTTCAAACATATGAGATCCTCGGGGTACAAGCTCCCCGCCTCCTATAAAGGAGCTGTTTAAAACCGGCTCGTCGCTCAGCGCATTCTTCATCGCGGTATTCATGACCACGGCCTGTTTGCTGAAGTCGTGCTCCACCGTGTAGATGACCTTAATCATATGAGTGCCGGTAATGACGCCCACAACGGTCAGGCTGTAGCCGCCGGCTTCCGCTGATTGTCCAGCATGCTGAATGAGCCCCAGCTCGCTATATTGCTGCAGATGGGGATACCTGGTGAAATCCATTGCCAGTGCAGGATAAGGCCCTGGCAGCCTATGCTGCTCCGCCAATTTCGGAGACGGCCCCAGTCCTGCCCACAGCATCCAGATGGCTGCAGCCAGTGCTATAGCTGCCACCAGCCCTCTCTTACGCTGTTTAGTCCGTTTCCCTCGAACCATTCCGTGCCGGACAGCTTCCTCCAGCTTCTCGTCTGTCACCTGCTCTGCTTCACTTCTGACGTGATCCATGTATTCCCGCAGACGGGTCTCCTCCGGGTTATGCATGTCTAAAGACGCCTCCCGGCTGTACCTCAAGCTGCAGCAGCTTTAAGCCCTGGTGCAGCCGGCTGTTCACTGTGTCTTCGGGGCATTTCAATACAGCAGCAATATTGGCAGCCGTCAGATCCGCAGTATACCGCAGCATCAGCACATGTCTGTACTTGGGCTTCATACGCTCCAGCCTCTGCTCCAGGTCCGAATCACGGTCACTCGTCATTTTCCCGTGATTGTCTGAATAGATCCGTTCCGAGGGAATCCCTCGTCTTCTTACCTTCTGTTCATCCGCACAGCAGCGAATCAGAATCGCGATCATCCATGGTGTGAACAGCTCCGGCTTCCGCAGCCTTCCGCACCCGGTCCAGGCGCGTTCCACCGTTTCCTGCAGCACCTTCAAAGCGTCCTCCTCGTTACGTAAATAGCTGTATGCAATGCTGTACAGCCTTCTTCTCAGCAGACTCATTAATTCGGCAAATGCAGTCTCGCTGCCCAAGCAGGCACTTCCCGCCAGGTCGCTATAGGTTCTCTCTTCCATCCTGAAGCTCCTTCCCGTTCACCTCATATAAATAAGGCCACCCCTTAAAGGACAGCCTGTAATCTGCTAAAGATGATGATTTCTTTCAGCGGCTCTTCTGCTTGTGCAGGCTCGTCCGGTAATGCACAACAGCGTATCCGATGCTGGAAAGCAGCAGCACGAGTGCTGTAAACCAGATGACGGGCAGGAGGTAGGGAGAATATTTGCCAGCCAGATAGAGTAAAAAAACCGTATTTCCATACAGGATCACAAGTCCTGCTGCACGATAATAAAGCTTCATCCCTATTCCCCCTAATAACCGCGTCAAATTTAACATACCATGGCATTTGTTAACAATATGTTAACTCATATGGAAGAAAATTTCACTCCATATTTGGAAAAAAATAAAACTTTATGTAATGCTCATGTTCATCACCGCCCTGTTTCTGCTTGTTTCCAAGAGTAGGAATTTGCTAGAATCAGATGATAAGAATTGAAGTAGTGAGGTGATGTTTGTTGAAAACCACAGTTCTGCATCAGGTCACTCAGCTGACATTTATGCCTCTCTTTTTTCCGGTTAATGTGTACTTGGTGGAAGAAGAGAATGGATTAACCTTGATTGACTGCGGCATGTCGTTCATGCAGCAAGGAATTACAGAAGCAGCCTTCCGTATAGGGAAGCCGATCACCACAATCCTGCTGACCCATGCTCACCCGGACCATGTCGGCGCTCTGGACGGACTGAAGCAGAGGTTTCCCGAGGCGGAGCTTGCCATCTCTGCCCGGGATGCGCTTCTGCTGCGGGGGGACACCTCGCTGGCGCCCGGCGAACCGGATGCTCCGGTGAAGAACAGCCTCAAGGGTATACAGGCGGTCCCGGACCGGTTATTGAAGGACGGAGACCTGATTGCCTCCCTGCAAGCGGTAGCTTCGCCGGGACATACACCCGGTCACATGGCATTCTTAGATCGCCGCAGCGGTGTACTCATCGCCGGAGATGCCTTTCAGACGCGCGGCGGCATGGCCGTTTCCGGGGATGTCCGCTGGAATTTTCCTTTCCCCGCCTGGGGAACCTGGCACAAGGCAACCGCGCTTCACAGTGCCCGCCGGCTGAGCGATCTGCGTCCACAGGTCCTGGCCTGCGGTCATGGCAGCATGGTGCTGCAGCCATACGATGCTATGCAGCAGGTGGTCGCGAGAGCAGCATCCCGTTTTGAAGGCCATCGGTAAGTTCTCAGATCACTTCTCTCATGTTGCCGGCGATACTTCTATGATATAATGGTTTAAGCATAGAGACTGTGACATTATTCATAGAAAGAGGTCCTGAATTGTGGTGCAACTGGATTTTAACTCCCCAATTCTCCAAATAGGCTCCACGGTTGGCATGCTGGTTATGGCTCTTGCAGTTATCCTCATCCGCGTAAAAGCCAGCCATCGCCCGGTAACGGTCCGGAAGATTATTATTCCCCCGCTCGGAATGACGACCGGCTTCCTTATGTTCGTAGTACCTGAGGTTCGTATTCCCCTGCTGTGGGCCATCGTGTCCTTTCTCGTGGGCTGGTTTATCTTCTCCTATCCGCTGATTCGCGGCACGCGGTTTGAGCTGGTAGAGGGACAGGTATTTATCCAGCGCTCACGCAGCTTTGTATTCATCCTGCTGGGACTGCTTACGGTGAGGCTGCTGCTTCATACGTATATTGAGCAGCATATTTCCATTCCGCAGACCGGGGCGCTGTTCTTCCTGCTGGCCTACGGCATGATCACGCACTGGCGTGTGTCCATGTACCGGCAGTACGTCCGGATTACCGGACCGAACCCGGCAGCCTGACTTAGGCGCAGAGAGCTTCATAGCTTCATAACAGACAGAACGAAATCGTCCACGTTTCTCATCGGCCCTGCAAGGCCGCTGAAAGACGTGGACGATTTTTAGATTTGAATATGATATGCACAATGCTCACTTAATGAGCATCAGGAGGTCTTCTGGTCGTAGACGTGCATCAGCCCGTCCTCCGCCTTCGCCACCCGGTTGCGGCCGGATTCTTTGGCTCGATACAGTGCCTGATCTGCCTGCTCCAGCAGCCCATCTCCCGTGTCCTGCTCCTCCAGAACCCGGCCATGCAGGCCGACGCTGATACTGAGCAGGCTGCTGGTCCTGGACTGCTCATGCGGGAGCCCAAGACTGACGACGGCCTTCCGTGCATGCTCTCCGAACATCGCCGCCTGTTCGCTGTCACCCTTCTCCATAATGACGGCAAATTCCTCACCGCCATACCGGTAGGCTGTCGTATGCGGGAAGGTGATTGACGTCTCCATCAGCGCCCAGGCTACCCTCTTCAGAGCATGATCACCGCCCAGATGACCGTAATGGTCATTGTAGGCTTTGAAATGATCAACGTCGATCAGCAGCACTGAAAGCGGCGTTCCCTCAGCTTTGGAAGCCTGCACTGCCTTGTCCAGCTTCTCGTCAAAGGCCCGGCGGTTCGGAATGCCTGTCAGTCCATCTACCTCAGACAGGCGTGTCAGCCTCTCATTGGCTTCCTCCAGCCTCATCCGTGAACGCAATAGCTGCTCCCGGTTCCGGATAAGCCGTACATACAGCTTGTTGACCTCATACATGAGCGAGCAGATGACCACCGTGGCCGAGATCAGAGAGTTCGTGCGGGCAGCATACCAGCCCAGGCTGTAGCGGGCTCCCGAGTACAAGGTCAACGTCACATCCATTAGAAAAGCAAATACCGCTACGCTCAGCCACAAATGCAATACGCTTCTTCCTCGGTGTACCCACAATAGCAGCAGGAGTGCCGCCAGATTCAAGCCCCAGACCACGGGCCCGATCCCCGACTCCAGCAGGACGCGGAAGTTCCCCTTCTGGATAATCCGGGGCAGCATATCGTTCCCCAACGTGACGAGCAGATAAAGCAGAAAGACGATACCAAGCACCAGCAGCACCGCGATCAGCCCCGCTGTCTTGATCCGCTTGACGGCTACCGGGGGGGCAGACTTCCGTCCGCTCCACAGGTACAGCAGAATGCCAATGGGAAAACCGCCATGCCACAGCACCCACAGCCATACTGCGCTCTGATCCCCCGCTCCGATAAGTCCTGTTTCCGAGAACACGCCCGGAAAGGTAAGAATATGGGGAATGGTAATTAATGCGGTATATAAATAGGTACAAGAAAGGACCAGCAGCGGCAGCGACCGTGTGGCCCGAAATTGACTGAATAGCAAATAAGACGTCAGAAAGTCACCCAGCACAAACCAGGAAATGAATCCCGGCAGGAATGGCTTGATTTCGATCAGCATCCGGGAGCCGAAGGGCAGGACGAGAAGGGACACCACAAAAATAGACAGGGCTACCCAAATCGCAACACGCTTCTGCGTGCTGCCCGATGGGATGTGGAGCAGCTGATGGGATTCTCTTGTGATCTCAAGCATGGGCAACGACCGCACTTTCTATCTCAATAGATTGGAATTTAAAGTATCAATTTATACGATTTTTCGTCAAAAAACAAGCCCTTTTCTACACCATCTTGCAATTGGTAAAAAAGGGCTTGGGACCTTTGGATTATTCTGTGATTTCGCTAACCTTTACCAGCTGCTTGCCGAGATTATCACCCGTAAACAGCCCAAGAAATGCTTCCACGGTATGCTCAAAGCCGTCCACAATGTGCTCAGCGTGCTGAAGCTGTCCGCTTTGGAGCCAGCCCGCAAGCTCCGGCAAGGCTTTGCCAAATTCCGCGGCATAATCGCCGACGAGAAAGCCTTTCATGAGCGCCGTATTTTTGAGAAGCTGGGTCTGCATCCGCGGACCGTTATCCGGCTGTTGAAGATTATAGAGAGCAATCTGGCCGCAGATCGGAATTCTTGCATTCTTGTTCAGCAGGGACAGCACCGCGTCAGAGATATCTCCGCCTACATTGTCGAAGTAGACGTCAACGCCATTGGGGCAGGCTTGCTCCAGGGCGCTTTGCAGATTCGACTCTGTCCGGTAATTCAAGGCGGCATCAAAGCCCAGCTCCTGAACCAGATAGTTATTCTTCTCGTCCGAGCCGGCAATGCCGACCACGCGGGCGCCTTTAATCTTGGCAATCTGCCCTACAATCATCCCCACCGCACCGGCGGCACCGGAGACAACCACCGTCTCGCCTTCCTTCGGCTGCCCGATATCCAGCAGTCCGAAATAAGCGGTGAGCCCTGTCATGCCCAGCACACCCAGCGCCGTCGAGACCGGAGCGAGTTCAGGGTCAACACGGCGCAGCGTGTCGGTAGCTGCCGCGGCGTAGCGCTGCCAGCCCCACAGGCCGGCTACAATATCTCCCTGCTTCCACTCGGGATCTGTAGACTCCATAATCTGCCCGATGCTGCCGCCCTTTATAACGTCTCCCAGCTCATACGGAGCCGCGTAGCTTTTGGCAGAGCTCATACGTCCCCGCATATAAGGATCAACCGATACATACAGCGTCCTGACCAGCACCTCCCCGGCCTGGGGTACCGGAAGCTGCTCCTCCTGAATCGAGAAGTCCTCTGCTGTCGGCATACCTTCGGGACGATTTGTAAGAATGATTTTTTCGTTTACAGACATGTTTGTCCGCCTCCTTTATTACGCTGCCGATCCAGCTGCTGCATCGGCAGCGTTCTCAGCCCAGTGCTGCACGCTGTATTTATACCCCATTTTGCCGGATCATAATAATACTGCGCTATTTCATCTGCCTATGATCTCACTGCACAGCGATTAGGTCCAATCTCCATCTCCCGCTCGCGGTCCGGCGCTGCGTCAAGTCTTCCCATATTTCTCTGGCGAATCTCTTCATAGCTGTTCGGCTGGGGAGGCAGGTTCTGACTGACCAAGGACATAAATTCATCGGAATCCTTCAGGTTCAGCCCGTGATTCTCGCGGTACAGCTGGCCCAGACTTCTTGCGACCGTGCCGTCCTCATTCAGCTCATCCACGTTCATATAGTGAGCCGGCAGCACAATCAGCGCTTCCGCCAGCTCTTGGTAGCGCTCGTATAGGGTGCTTCTGAGGTGCTGTGCCCATTCCCGGGCCTGACCTGCAAGATCCGGACGACCGATGGAGTCGATAAACAGGATATCCCCGGTCAACAAGTACCGCTCATCTACAATCAAGGATGTGGAGCCAATGGTATGCCCGGGGGAGTATACAGCCTCCACCTGAGTCCCCTGCATTCCAAGCGGCAGCACCGTACCGTCAGTCAGTGCGTGATAAGCAAAGGTGACCTCCTGTGCGTCCTCTTCAGGAAGCCAGTATGAAGCCCCGGTCTCTTGTGCCAGCCTGCGGCCGCCGGAAATATGGTCTGCATGCAAATGCGTGTCGATGACATGCGTAATCTGAATCCCCCGCTCTGCTGCAAAATCGATATACAAAGACGTCATGCGCGACGCATCCACGACAATCCCCTCATTGCCGGACATGGCCATATAGGAGAGACAGCCCTTACCGTAGCGAAGAAACTGATACAGCTCCCCGCCGCCCTTCAGAGCTCCGATCTTCACAGGCACCAGATGCTCACTCCACGCCTTCATGCCGCCCTTTAAATAAGCAGCCTTTCTTCCCTGCTCCACCAGCATGTCTGCCACCATCACCGATGAGCCCTCTTTAGCGCAGACGACCAGCACTTCCTGATCCGCGGGCAGCCGATCCACAATATCCTCTACCCCGTCCAGAAGCTCAAAGTAAGGAACATTGAGATAGGTGAAGCCTTTCCCTTCCAGCTTCCATTCCTTAAAATCGGACGGATTACGCACATCCAGAATAAACAACGGCTTTTGTTCCATGATCCGTTGTGCAGCTTCTTGCAGCTCCATCGCTCTTGGTGTCACGGTTTCTTCCTCCTCTTCTCTATGAATGACATCCCCTTCAGCCGTCCTTGGCTGCAGGTTAAAGCTGGCTTCTTATATCACCGCTCCATTCCTTCATACCCGGCACGACGTTGATCACCTGCTGGAATCCTGCCCCCTTCAGCAGGACCGCCGCGAGATCACTTCGTGTTCCGCTGCGGCAGATCACATACACCGGTTTGCCCTGATCCAGCTCGCCTGAGCGGCTCTCCAGCTCCCCAAGAGGGATGGATACGGCTCCGGGGATATGGCCGAATACGTATTCCGCCGGCTCCCTCACATCCAGCAGGATGAATGGGTCGGCAGAGTCCAGCTTCTGCTCCAGCTCCGAGAGACTGCAAACCTCTGCAAACTGTCGTTCCTGCCCCTCCTCCCCCGACGCTTTGCGGAGGTAATGCTTCAGCACGCCCTCTGCTTCCACCGTCCCGAGATACTGATGCTCCATCCCTTCTGCCCAGGCCTTCATATCGGCTGTCGAGCCCGGATCTGTAGCCTGTACCTCCAGCACCCGTCCTTCCTCCAGCTCCTTCATCGCCTTTTTGGTGCGGACAATCGGCAGGGGACAAGCCAGGCCCTTGGCATCCAGCGTCATATCAATGCTCATATTCATACCGTTCTCTCCTTTTGTACCCCCATGGGTATATTATAGTCTAAAAAAACACCTTCACACCGGGATCTTCACGTAAATGCGATCATATAAACAGATTCACGTTCCCGTCCTGCGCTTCTCCCAGATAAGCTGCAACACCGGCGTATTCGATGTCCTCCAGCAGCTCTTCCTTTTGCAGACCCAGCAGGTCCATCGTCATCGTGCAGGCGACCAGCTTCACATCCTGCTCCTTGGCCATCTCAATCAGCTGCGGCAGCGGAACCGCATTGTGCTTGCGAATGACCTCCTTGATCATTTTGGGACCCATGCCTGCAAAATTCATCTTCGAAAGGCCCATACGATCTGCCCCCCGCGGCATCATGCGCCCAAACATCCGGTCCAGCCATCCCTTCTTCCTTCCCGGCTTCACCATTTCGTCCTTGCGGAGTGTGTTGAGACCCCAGAAGGTATGAAAAATGGTCACCTCATGATCGTAAGCCGCTGCCCCGTTCGCAATAATGTACGCCGCCATGGCTTTATCGTAATCGCCGCTGAACAGAACAATCGTCGTTTTTTTCGTTGGATTCAATAGAAACGGCTCCTCTCTGTCATGAAGCTGCAATCAGCTGCACGACACTTCATCATATTTAGTACCCCATAGGGTATATAAAATGCTAAAAAAATTAACCCTTACGGATCAAAAACGTCAAAACACCCTTGTCTTCAGTATGCTGCAGCAGCTCATGTCCGCCGGATTTCGTCCATGCCATCATATCGCTAAGCGCTCCCTGATCCGTGGCCTGTACCTCCAGTACCTGCCCGGATTGCAGCTCCTTCATAGCTTTTTTCGTTTTGACGATCGGCATCGGGCAGGCCATGCCCTTTACGTCGAGATGGTGATGAATTGGATTCATAGATGAATGACCTCCTCAGAATTGTGTTATTTTTTTATTATTTATAATACCCATAGGGGTATATTAAAGGACAACGCAAAGGCTGTCAACCTTTACGTGTACACACCCTCTGCGCGCCTGCACTCATCTACTCTTGACCAGCAGGTTCACGGCTTGCTGAACGAGCTCCTCCGTGCTTTCTCCGCGCTCCTCTGCTTCCTTGACGCATTCCACCAGATTGGAGCTCACAACAACACCAATGGTGCGGTCAATGGCTGTCCTCGCGGCGGATAGCTGGGTAATGACTTCTTTGCAGTCCTTATGCTCCTCCATCATCTTCAAAATGCCGCGGAGCTGGCCTTCAATACGCTTGACCCGGTTCTTCATCTGATCATTATATTCCATCGTTCGGGCGCCTCCTCGCTATGCTTCATGCCTTGCTATATCTCCACGACCGCTGTACGCAGCCGCTGCGGGTTCCTTGAATGACCCCAATATATACCGCTAAGGGTATACTGTCAACTGTGTACTTCCTGTAAAAAGAGGCTACGGCGCACCAAAAAGCCCGCCCCTCGATGAGGAACGAGCTGTGATACAGAATACTCGTGAAGGCACCCGCTTGCTTATGCCTTGGAGGGCATCTCGCGCTGCGGTACGAAAAAGCCTTGCTCGACATCCCAAGCCGGCAGCGGTCTGCTGTAGAAATAGCCCTGAATTTTCCGGCAATCGCTTTCGGTCAGAATGTCCAGCTGTTCCTGGGTCTCAATCCCCTCTGCCACGACATCCATATTTAAGTGCTGGGCCATGGCGATGATCGTGGCGACAATCGCTTTGTCGTTGGCATTACTCGCAATGTCGCGGATAAAGGAACGGTCAATCTTCAGCTTCTGGATGGGCAGATGCTTCAGATAGCTCAGGGAGCTGTAGCCGGTCCCGAAATCGTCCAGACTGATTCGGATGCCATGCTCCGTGAGGGAATGCAGGATGCCCGTGGACACGGTAGGGTCCATCATCATGCTCTCGGTAATTTCCAGCTCCAAATACTGCGGCGGAAGCCCGGTCTCGTCCAGGATGGAGATGATAAACTCTGCCAGATTCTCCTGGTGAAACTGCTGGGAGGACAAGTTGACGGATACCGGAATGAGCGGACCTCCGGCAGTATGCCACTCCTTCATCTGGCGGCACGCCTCGCGCAGCACCCAGGAGCCCAGCTCATGGATGAGCCCCGTCTCCTCGGCAATCGGAATGAACACCCCAGGGGAGACGATTCCCCGGGTAGCGTGCTTCCATCTCACAAGCGCTTCAATGCCAATCATCTTGCTGTCGCTGGAGCGGATCTGAGGCTGATAGCACAGCATGAACTCCTCCCGCTCAAACGCCCGGCGTAAATCAGCCTCCAGCTCCATTTTTTCATGAAGCTGCTCATTAAGCTCCCGGGAATACAGCCGGTAACCGTTCTTCCCGTTCTTCTTGACCTCATACATCGCCGTATCGGCGTTCTTGAGCAGCTGCACAGCATTGTCCCCGTCCATAGGATACACGGCGATCCCGATGCTTGCCGTGACATAGAAATCGGTATCCTTCAGGCGGTAGGGCTGGCTGATCATACGGATGATATCCTGAGCCATGACGGCCACATGCTCCTGATCGAATTCTGCATGGCTGAGGAGTGTGAATTCATCGCCGCCCATCCGGGACAATGTAACGTGGTTATCTTTCAGCGCCACCTGAATCCGGCGGCTCACCTCCTGCAGAAACATATCTCCGTACGTGTGCCCCATGGAATCGTTGATCATTTTGAACCGGTCGATATCCAGGACCATGACCGCAAACGGAGTATTCTTTTCCTGAATCTCCTCATTCAGAATCTGATGAAACCTCCGCCGGTTGGGCAGTCCGGTCAGCTCGTCATGATGCGCCTGATGCTGGATTTTTTCCTTCGAGCGCTTGTCCTCGGTAACATCGCGGGCGATGATATAATTGCCGACTACCTCTTCATTGAGCTTGACGGGGATGTTGATCACACTCAGCTCCACTCGTCGGCCATCCTGATGATAAATCGCCGTCTCGTACCGCTGGATGACGCCTTGCAAAGAGGCCAGAAACTTCATCCGGGTCTTCTCCTGCTCCTCTTCGGCAATAAAGGAAAAAATCTGATCAATCGTCTGCCGGCGCAGCCAGTCTCCGTCCAGTCCGGTCAGCCTGCAGACGGCATTGTTATACTCAATAATCCGGTAATCGAGATCCACGGAAATGATGCCGTCCTGATTGTTGTCGAACAAGGACTTGTACCATTTCTCGCTGACCTCAAGCTCCGATTCTTTGCTGGAGAAGCGGTTGGATATGTAAATCCCGAACAGGGACAGTCCCAGCGTCATCAGCGTGGCTCCGGCGATCAGATAGGCGAGCAGCTTCTGATCCAGAATGACGCCGCCCTCGTTGACAGCGACACCGGGATGAAACTCTGCCGCATACATGCCGGTATAGTGCATCCCCACGACCGCAGCGCCCATAATCAGGCCGCTTGCCAGCTTCTTGATCGACTCCTGCCCCTTATGCTCACTCCCGAAATACAGTGACAGCCACAGCGCAGTAATCGAGGCCACCACAGCAATCAGAATAGAGGCCGCGAACAGGAGGGGCTTGTAGGTAATGTGGATCTGCATGGCCGCCATCCCGATGTAGTGCATGGCTACAATGCCGCTGGCGAGCAGAAGTCCGCCGGCGACCAGCTTTTTACGGCCTATGGTGCCCCGGCCGACGATGAACAATGCCAGGAAGGAAGCCAGGATGACCACTACGACCGATAACAGGACGGTCAGCAGATCATAGGCAATCGGGACGGGCAGCGAGAAGGCCAGCATGCCCACGAAATGCATGGACCACACGCCCATGCCCATCGCAATCGAGCCGAACAGCAGCCAGCCCCATCGCTGCCAGCCGCTGGACTTGCTGATTCGGACGACGAACCCGAGAACGGTATAAGAAGCCACCACGGCTACAATGTAGGAAAAAACGACGAGTGCCGTATCATAGCTGCCCTGCCATGAGTGATCCATAGAATGATTCACAGCTTAAACCCCTTCCCCAGATGCTGTCTTCCGACCCGGCATGACCAGAAACCGCTGCTGCAGCGCGGCGCTAAGCTGCTTCAGCTTCAGGATCTCTTCCTCCACCTGATTTGAGAATTGTACCTGCTGATCGCACCGTGCGGCGAGCTCTTCCATAGAAACCAACCCTTCTTCAATAAATGCACTCATTTGATTCATATCACCGGCTGCGCCGGACGTTTCTCCCTGGATTGTGCTGAGCTTGCCGTCGATCGATTGCATGAAGGAGAGCACCTCTTCCATCGCGGCCTGAACCTGCTCAAAATCCTGATGGAAGGTCGCGAACTCCTGCTCTGTCTGCAGGATCGCCGCCTCGCTTTTTTCCACCTCGGCCACGGTCTCTACGGCTTCCCGGTAGATAGCTTCCATCATAGACTGGATCTCTCCTGCCGCCTTGCGGCTGTGCATGGAAAGCTTTCTCACCTCTTGGGCGACCACCGTAAACCCAGCCCCATGCTCTCCTGCCCGGGCCGCCTCTACCGCGGCGTTCAGTGACAGCAGATGCGTCTGCTCAGCCACCTCCTGGATATTGCGGGACATGGACTGTGCGGCCTCCGTCGATTGCAGCAGCAGGCTCAGCGTATTCTTGACGTGATCAGCGGAGGACCTCACCTGGCGGTTATGCTCCGCCAACTGCTGCACCTTGCTCTGGCTCTCCTTCATTTCGCGGCGCTTCCGCTCTGCGGTGGCGTTCATGACCTGCGACGCTCCATACGCCTCCAGTACCGAGGCGTTGATGGACGAGAGCCGTTCATCCATCTGATCCATCGACTGAACCTGCTCTCCCAGCCCTTGGGACATCTCGCCAGATGCGATGGAAATCTCGCCGGTCAGCTTTCGGTTACCCTCTGCCTTGCTGCTGACGAGAGACAGCGCCTCGTCCATGCTCCGGGACAGCTCTTTCGTTTCTTGAATCAAGGTCAGCAGCTGACGGGATTTCTCCTCCTTCTCCGCTTCCAGCTGCCGGTGAATGCTCTGCTTGGAACGGATCTGGAGCACCGTTGCGCTGGAGGTAAGAATCAGAAACAGGGCGTGGATCACCAGCATCAGGAACGGATAATCGCTAACGCCGAACACTAGCATCGGTACTGCGAAATAGCCACCCAGATGCTGGATCGCAAACAGGACGGTCATGATCAGCACAAGCCGGACACTTTCGTAATAGGCGATCGTGGCCAGCACCATAAAGATCGAAAAGTGAAACTCAACCGAGCCCCCGCTGCCGCTGATGATAGAAATACTGGCAAAGGTCAGGGCGGTTGCGATCACGCCCGGAAGCCATGTCGAAGAGCCCCTGCTGCGCCAGAATAAATAGATACACACCAGCCAGAGCGCCAGGGAAATTAGCAGCAGGACATTTTGCCCCGCAAGCACTGAGGGTGAGAGAACCATGGGTCCGGCATGACCGCCGTGGACGCCGGCATCATGCCGGAACGGGTTTACTAACCGGGTCATTGCAAAAATTAACACATTTAAAATAACAGCAGCAGTGACAATCCATAGCATCAGCTTGTTTTTCCGCTCTAACATGAACGTATATTCTTCCTTTCATCCGCACCTTCGCGGTCTGTTTATATACCTTTATTGTAATAAAAGGGTTTGAAACATTTCTGAAACCAAGGTGCTGATTCATTCTGCTGTATCCACTGCTGCCTGTTTGTCCCCTGCCCGCTCAGTCCAGCGAGCGGTCCTGCGAACGGCTCCAGCTGCGGAACCAGGTCTGTATTTCTTCCCGCGGCGCGGCGTCGAACTGCTCCTCCAGCATATCCTCCAGCTGTCGGTACTGGTGTTCTACCGAAAAGCGATCCTTAAGCCGGGCATAGATGAGCATGAGCTCATGATAGAACAGCTCCTCCTCCGGGAGAATGCCCTGTGCCCACCGGTATAGCTCGGCTGCCGCCTCCAAAGCCTCCTGCTGCTGATACCAGCCTGCGATGCCCTGAACGTGCTGCAGCCACTTATGCCTCAGCCTGTGACGCTCCGGTTCTGCCCAGGCATAACCGTACCGGGATAAATAATCGCCGGTGTACATCTCACAGATCGACAGATGCTGGGGCAGCGTATGACTTGTAAGGGGAGGCGCCTCTCGCAGCCTTTTCTCCCAGATGTCCACGTCCAGCTCCATCCCGCCAGGGTCCAGGCGGTACCCCTCCTCGCTGTTCAGGATCTGAACAGGCAGCTGCTCGTCCTGCATCAGCTTGCGGATTTGGTATACTGCGGTGTAGAGCTGGGTGGTTCCTTTTTTCCACTCCGTCTCCGGCCACAGCTGCTCAATGATGACCTGCTTGGGCATGAGCCTGCCCCGGTGATGCAATAAATAAAGAAACAGCTCCTGAGCCTTGAAGGTCTTCCATTTCAGTGCCTGTGGACCGGCATCCCGGCGCTCCAGCTGGAAGGAGCGAAATAACTGGAGCACAGGGGCTTCAGCCGGAAGTGCAGGCGCTGTATACCGCATACAGTGCTGCAGCCGCTCCGTCAGCTTGATGAGCCGGTCTCGATAAATCGGCTTCAGCACATAGTCCTGAGCATACAGCTCAAACGCCTTGACGGCGTATTCTTCATATACCGTCACGAATACGATGAATAGCTCCGGGAGCTGCTCTCTTACCACTTCGGCCAGCTGGATCCCGCTCATTTCCGGCATTTCAATATCCAGCAGCAGCACCTGCGGCTGCAGCTTCAGGATATGCCCCAGCGCCTGCACCGGGTCCTGAAAGGTCCCAATGATATCCCAGCCGCTAATGCTTCCAAGCTCCTCTGAGAGGTGCTCCAGAGCCAGCGGCTCATCATCCACGAGAATCGCTCTCACAGCGTCCACTCCTCTCCAGCGGCAGATGGACCGACACCTCTGTCCCCTCTCCGGGCACACTGATGATACTCAGTCCCTTGCCGTAAATTCGTCTCAGCCGGGAATCAATGTTGCGGATGCCTACGCCCGAGCTTGATATGCTTGATGTGCTTGAAGAGCCTGGAGATACAGAAGCTCCGCGCCCTTGCAGAGCCTTGCCTGCATCCATACCGACACCATTGTCGATCACCTTGATTACAATCTCTCCGGCTTCTTTATATACCTTTACCTGAACCAAGCCACCACTGGACTGCTTCATGATCCCGTGACGAACCGCGTTCTCGACCAGCGGCTGGATGGTAAGCGGCGGCAGCCGGAAGCTGTCACACTCAATGTCCAGCTCATAACGCAGCCGCTCCCTGAACCGAACCTGCTCGATGTGCAGATACGATTTGACCAGCGACAGCTCTCTTGCAAACGGACTGAGCTGCTCGGCAGGGTCAAAGCGGAAGCTGCCCCGCAGATAATTGCCGAGCTCCATCATCAGCTCCATCATTTCCCCCGGCCGGCTCTTGCTGAGCGCGGCAATGGAGTTCAGCGTATTGAAGAGGAAATGAGGCTTGATCTGTGCTTGCAAAAAAGCCAGCTCCATCTGGATCTGCTCGCCCACAGCACGCTTGAGCTCCAGCAGCGTCTGCACCCGAACCCGCAGCTCGGACGGCTCGATGGGCTTGGCCAGAAAATCATTGGCTCCCGCCTCCCTCGCCGCGATCGCATGGTTCGGGTAGCCTTTGGAGGTCAGGAGAAGAATGGGCAGCTCCGCCAGAGAATACTGCCGCCGCAGCTTCCGGCATAGCTCCAGCCCTGATAAGCCCGGCAGCGCCTTGTTCAGAATGAGCAGGTCGCTGCGAGAGATCAGTTCTGGCTGCTTCAGCACGGCTGACCCATCCCTCGCGGTCATGACGTGATGTCCATCCAGCTCCAGCAGCCTTTTCACAATCTCAACATTCAGCTCATCCTCATCCACCAGGAGAATGCTGCCCCCGCGCTGAGGCTCACGGCTCCAAGAAAGCCATCCGTCTTTCTGTATGCTCTCGCTTGCCGGAAGAGACTGCATCATCGGATCCCGGAGGATTTCAGGCGACGGTCTTCCGGCCTCAGAGGCCTCAATTTGTTCCATTGGTTTCCATACTGGCGGCTGAGGAGCTTGCGGCAAAGGCTCTGCATCCTCCGGTGCCCGGAGAAGCGTCAAGTCCATGTCCAAGCCGTTCTCGCGGAAATCGAGGCTTGCCTCGTGCAGGCCGGTCAGCTGCTTCAACAGCAGGAGTCCAAGCTGCTGACTCTGGCTGGCTTCATTCCATGGCTGCTCCTCTTCCCATGCCTTGCGAAACTGGGCGTGAGCAGCCGCCGCGCCGCTACCGGACAACGAGATCCGCAGCACCGCCTGATCCCCCGCTGCTTCAGTCTGCAGCGTCATTGCACCGCCGTCCATCTTCCGGTTAAGCAGTCTCAGCAGAATTCCGAGCAGCTGTACCAGCCGCTTCTCGTCAGCCTGAACGTACAGGGAGCGCGGCACCTCCTGACAGACCACTTCACCGTGGCCGTGCAGCGGCTGGGACAGCTCATGCAGCCGCTGCTCCATAACCTCCTCCAGCACCCGGGACAGGCGTACCGGGCGCAGCTGAAGCGCTAAGTCTCCCCCGCGAAGCCGGCTTACATCGACGGCTTCATTCATCAGCTCTGTCGCTGACCAGCCGATCGCCGTTATCAGCCGGAGATCACTTTGCAGCTCCGGCGTCAGCGGTTCAGGGCCATGTAGTCTGGCGTTCGCCACACTAAGGATCGTCTGAATCGGAGTGTGAAGCTGCTGGGAAATGCCCAACAGAAGCTGATCCTTCCGCATGTCTGCTTCTCTCCACTCCCGGATGGAATGACGGGCTTGCCGATAAACCCGGAAGAACTGCAGCACCAGAAGCATGGTTATCATCATGCTGAAGCCCAGAACCTGTCCGAAATAGAGCGGCTCTGAAATGTCGTATCCAAGTATGCGGAGCATGTTCAGCAGAGAGAGGGCGGCGAACATGCAGAATGCCAAAAACTCAAACCTTGCCTGCTGTTCCCCTTGCTTCATAGCTGCAACCAGCAGCGCCAGCACAAGCCCGTGAATCAGCGTTGATATCAACAGCCAAAGCCATAACAGCGTCGTCGTCACAGAGGTCGGAAGAATCAGCACACCGACAACGAATGCCAAAGATACCCCCAGAATACGGGTCCGCCACATGTGAACCGCCAGATATTCATACCGGCTGCTAACATATAGAAACAAAAAAATGACAATGCCGATGGAGCCCGCCCAGTGAATAGGAATCACGTGTCCGCTCTCCACCGAGGGCCACAGAACGTAAATCCAGCGGTATCCCTGCATCATCGTCACGAGCATATTACAGACAAAAAAACAGGCCAGATAAAAATAGCCGCCGCCGCGGGCATGGGCATGAATGACGCCGAACAGCAGCGCAAACAGCGCAAAGGCGACCAGAATGCCGAATTCAAACGCGGCCTGCTGCTGCAGCTTCCGGTCAATTCCGGCGGATGGTCCCATTTCAATCGCCTGAATGATGCCGCCGCTAACCGCATGGTCATAGTTAGACACCTGGATCAGCAGCTCCATAACGCCTTCGCGGTCCTTGACATCTGTGGCGTAGGGCCGCACCTGTCCGACGTGGCCCTTCTCGCTAAAGGCCACCTCACCATCGTCACCTGCCAGTGTGCCGTTGACGTACACTCGGTGCGCACTGCGGATTAGCGGTACGAGCAATGATTGCGGCCCTGCCCGCTCTGGCTCCAGCAGAACGCTCAGGCGAAACGTGCCTGAGGTCAGCGCGCTGCCGCCGGGTTGTTTCCAGTTCCCTGGCACCTTCTGAATCTCAGGCTCCAGCACGGCATGGGCGGGATTGTCCAGCAGCTCGCCCGGATAGAACTCCCACTCCCCTTTCAGCGGGATGATCTCCTGCCCAAGACCCTCCCATGACCTCAGATCGAGCGTACCCTGCTCCGCCGCCGGAGGGGGATCTGTATCTATAAAGCTGATTATATTTACGATGGTCAGCAGCACCAGCAGTGCTGCCGTGAATCCCGTCCATTTCACATTGTTCAAGGCGGTTTCCTCCAGTATGTACGGGAAGTCTATCTCTTTTGTATCGGTCAGTAACCTTAAATTGTTGGTACCTTTCAGCAAATCTTCATGTTGTATATTTAAGGAAACGGGTAATTTTATAAAAAGCTGTCTGCCGCCATCTTGCTCAATAGAAACAGCCGTGTTATATTCTTAGTAAATCGTTTGCACAAACGGTAACAGCATAAATTTGAAGGCAATGTTATCTTACAGGTACAACCTCGGCTATACTTAGTCCTGGCTGTACCTTTTTTATGATTCCATTGGAGGAGGACAATGATGATGTTATTGGAAGCTGTATATCACCGTCCGCGGAAAAACTGGTCTTATGCCTATGATGGACGCACGGTCCACCTGAGAATTCGCACGAAGAAAAACGACATGACAGAAGTGTATGCCCTTACAGGCGACAAATATTTATGGGATCAGACGATGGAGTACATCCCGATGGAGAAGCTTTCGTCTGATGAGCTTTTTGATTATTGGGAGTGTGAGACCCAGCCTCCTTACCGCCGCCTGAAATACGGCTTCCTGCTGCAGCAGGGACGGGAAAAGCGCTGGATGTCCGAGTACGGCTTCCACGAAGAGCCGCCTGCGAATCCGGACCGGCTGTTTGAGTATCCGTTTATCAATCCCGTGGATGTGTTCCAAACGCCGGATTGGGTGAAGGACGCGGTATTTTATCAGATTTTTCCGGAGCGCTTTGCTAACGGCGACACCTCGAACGATCCAGAGGGTGCCCTGCCTTGGGGCAGTGCGGAGCCGAGCCGGGACAATTTTTTTGGCGGGGACCTGCAAGGGGTTATGGACCACCTGGATTACCTTAGCGAGCTGGGCGTCAATGCCATCTATTTCACACCGCTGTTCACAGCGACGACGAATCATAAATACGATACCGAAGATTATATGATGATTGACCCGCAGTTCGGGGACAAGGACACCTTGAAGCAGCTTGTAGATCTCTGCCATGAGCGGGGTATCCGGGTGCTGCTGGATGCGGTGTTTAACCACTCCGGGCGCACGTTCGCTCCTTTTGTGGATGTTCAGAAGAACGGCGAGAATTCCCGGTACAAGGACTGGTTCTATGTTCGTTCTCTTCCGCTGGAAGTGGTGGACGGCATCCCGACCTATGATACTTTTGCTTTTGAGCCGCTGATGCCGAAGCTGAACACCGAGAATCCGGAAGTGAAGGAGTATTTGCTGAAGGCTGCGGAGTATTGGATCACCGAGACGGGGATCGACGGCTGGCGCCTGGATGTGGCGAATGAGGTCGGTCATCAGTTCTGGCGCGAATTCCGTCAGGTCGTCAAAAAAGCGAACCCTGACGCCTACATCCTCGGCGAGGTATGGCATGAATCCTCCATCTGGCTGGAGGGCGACCAGTTCGATGCCGTCATGAACTATCCGTTCACGAACGCTGTGCTGGATTTCTTCATCCAGCAGTCAATTGACGCTGAGAAGTTCTCCTTCATGCTCGGCAGACAGCTGGCCGGTTATCCGCGTCAGGCCAGTGAGGTGGCGTTCAACCTGCTGGACAGCCATGATACGGCACGTCTGCTGACGCTCGCGGGCGGCGACAAGCGCCTCATGAAGCTGGCGGCGATGTTCCAGTTCACTTACTCCGGCACGCCTTGCATCTACTACGGCGATGAGATTGGTATGGAAGGCGGACATGATCCAGGCTGCCGCGCATGCATGGAGTGGGATACCGCCAAGCAGGATCGGGAGCTGTTCCACTTCTACCAGAAGCTCATTTCCCTGCGCAAGGAGCACTCGGCTCTGCGTACAGGCTCGTTCCATTTCCTGACGGCTGAGAATCAGAGCGGGAAGCTGGCATACCGCCGTGAGGACGATCAGGAGTCCATCATCATCCTGGTCAACAATGACAAAATGGGCCAGACGCTCAGCGTCCCTGTCGATGACGCCAAGTGGACCAATCTGTGGACCCAGGAAGAAGTACAGGCTGCAAAAGGCCGTCTCAGCGTGAAGCTGCCGGCGTACGGCTTTGCCATCTTGAAGGCCGACGCATAGTTAGGCCGCCCCATCTGCCCCAGCAATGAGTTTGATTGCTGGGGCTTTTTTGTCTTTATCGGCGGCGACGTCGCTCGCTTGCGATCGGTTTTTCGCGTTCGTTTAGCGCGGGGACGGCAGGCGGGCGCATCGTGTTCGGTTTTTCACGTTCGTTTGGCGCGGGGGCGGCATACGAACGCAATGTGTTCGGTTTTTCGCGTTCATCTACTCCAGATCCACGCCAGTGGCACATCGGGTTCGGTTTTTCGCGTTCATTTACTCCATATCCGCCACAGCGACGCATCGAGTTCGGTTTTTCGCGTTCGTTTACTCCATATCCGCCACAGCGACGCATCGGGTTCGGTTTTTCGCATTCGTTTACTCCATATCCGCCACAGCGACGCATCGAGTTCAGTTTTTCGCGTTCGTTTACTCCATATCCGCCACAGCGACGCATTGAGTTCGGTTTTTCGCGTTCGTTTACTCCATATCCGCCACAGCGACGCATCGAGTTCAGTTTTTCGCGTTCGTTTGGCGCGGGGGCGGCAGGCGGGCGCATCGAGTTCGGTTTTTCGCGTTCGTTTGGCGCGGGGGCGACATGCGGACACATCGAGTTCGGTTTTTCGCATTCGTTTGGCGCGGGGGCGGCAGGCGGGCGCATTGAGTTTGGTTTTTCGCGTTCGTTTGGCGCGGGGGCGGCAGCCGGACGCATCGTGTTCGGTTTTTCGCATTCGTTTGGCGCGGGGGCGGCAGGCGAACGCATCGAGTTTAGTTTTTCGCGTTCGTTTGGCGCGGGGGCGACATACGGACGCAATGAGTTCAGTTTTTCGCGTTCGTTTGGCGCGGGGGCGACATGCGGGCGCATCGAGTTTAGTTTTTCGCGTTCATTTGGCGCGGGGGCGGCATACGAACTCAATGTGTTCGGTTTTTCGCGTTCGTTTGGCGCGGGGGCGGCATACGGATGCATGGAGCGCTTCCTCTACCCGAGGACACAAAGCGGGGCCGCCCCCAAAGATATGACATCTTCAGGGGCGGCCCCGCCAGTTAGGGTAAGCGTCCGCTAATTCACAGCCTTCAGCCGCACCCACATGCTGGAGAAATCGCCATGCAGGGAGGACACGGGCAGTCCGGCAGCCATAAGCCGGTCGCCGCCCATCACTTCTCCATCGGCTCCTATCTGGTAGTCCTTGCCGGCATCCAGCCCTGCCAGCTGGACGCGCTGCAGTGGACCGTTTGGCTCAGCCAGCACCTTGAAATAAAACACCAGTGCTTCGCTTTTGTCCGGGCTCACGAACATCCACGCCGTCTCATTACCCTCGAACGGGCTCAGCAGCCGATACAGATCGCCCTGCTGAACCAGGCCGCGGATTTCTTTGTAATCCTTGACCTGCTGTGCTGCAATCTCCTTCTCTTCCTCCGTCCAGCGGGTCAGATCCAGCTCATAGCCGAAGTTGCCAGACATGGCCACATCGCCGCGGAACGAAAGCGAGGTCGTCCGCTCCACCTGATGGTTCGGCACAGCCGACACATGCGCTCCCATCGTGGATACCGGATATACCAGACTCGTTCCGTATTGGATTTTCAGGCGCTCAACGGCGTCCGTATTGTCGCTCGTCCAGGTCTGAGGCATGTAGTACAGAATGCCGGGATCAAAGCGTCCGCCGCCGCCGGAGCAGCTCTCGAACAAAATATCCGGAAACTCTGTTGTAATCCGCTCCAGCAGCCCGTAAAGCCCCAGCATATAACGATGCGCCGTTTCCCGCTGCAAATGTGCAGGCAGCGCCGCCGAGCCAATCTCCGTCATGTTGCGGTTCATATCCCATTTCACATAAGAGATCGGTACGTTTCTAAAAATATCACTCAGCCGCTCATACACATACGCCCGGACATCCTCCCGCGACATATCCAAAATCAGCTGCTCGCGGGCTTCCGTCCGCCGGCGGTTCGGCACATGGAGGCACCAGTCCGGATGACTCCGGTACAGGTCACTGTCCGGAGATACCATCTCCGGCTCAAACCAGAGGCCAAACTGCAGCCCCGTCGCCCGTACCCGCTCCGCCAGATCCGCCAGGCCGCCCGGCAGCTTCCGCCGATCCTCATACCAGTCTCCAAGCGAGCTGTTGTCCTTGTCCCGGCGTCCAAACCAGCCGTCATCCAGTACGAACAGCTCAATCCCCAGCTCACTGCCCGCTTTGGCGATCTCCTCAATCTTATCTGCATTGAAATCAAAATAAGTCGCTTCCCAGTTGTTGATCAGAATCGGCCGCTCCCGGTCGCGGTGAACGCCCCGACACAGACGGGTGCGGTACAAACGGTGATACTCGCGGGACATCCCGCCCAGCCCCTCGTCCGAATAGACTAGCACCGCTTCCGGGGTCTGAAACCCTTCTCCCGGATTCAGCTGCCAGGAGAAATCAAACGGATTCATCCCGATCTGCAGCCGTGCCATCCCGAACTGCTCCACCTCAGCCTCCGCCATAAAGCTGCCGCTGTATACAAGGCTGAAGCCATATGCATCGCCTGTATGCTCTGTGGTCTCCGGGCGAACCAGCGCCATGAACGGGTTCAGCTGATGCGAGCTGGAGCCCCGCCGGCTGCCGATTGAAGTGCTTCCCGGTGCCAGTCTGCGGCGCTGAATATGGCGCTCGCGGGCCCATGCCCCGGACAAATACAATACCTCATATCGGCTGTCCGCAAAATCCAGGGAAGCGCTAAGCGCGCGCTCCAGGGCAAGCGTCTCTTCTCCCCCGTTCTCGAACCGGACCGAGCGTGTGATCGCGCTGAAATCTGCAAACACCGAATAGCACAGCACTACCTTCAGTCCTGTAACGTGATCGGCAAGCGTCAGCTCCAGCGTCTCCGCCTCGCGTTCCTGCTCGACATAAACGGCTGGCAGTCCTTCAAGCTCGGGCTTCCCAGCATAAATGGCATGCGATTCATAAACCAGCTCGGTAATCCGGGAGCCGTTCTCTAGCTTCACCTGGTATCCTGGACTTCGGAAATCACTGGATCCATACTGCGGATATTCCTGTGGAAGCGTATCTAATGAGATCGTTTTGTCATCCGGAACCGTGTTCGGAGTGAATGAGGAACGAAGCTCATATTTCAGCATCCCTCCCAGATTGCTGCCCTGGCGAAGCTTCGGACCATAATAGACATGGGCTGCGTAGCCCCGAACAATTTGAATGATATAGCTGGAGTTTTTGGATTGAAGATGAAACAATTCATGGTTCTTGTCAACATAAATAGGCATCAATATACCTCCTGAATAATAGGATGAGCATGACTTCATTCTACTAGCTTATCCAGGAGAAGTAACTTCATTGAAGTGATTCTCTGTATGGACTTTTGTGTCATATTGCCTTTCCCTATACTTCTTTTCGCTGGATATAGACCAGGCCGGCAGCAAAAAACAATATGAATCCGCCCATCACCATAAGCATCCATGTTTGCAGCGGTACTACAAACGCTCCGAAGCCGGTTTCCCCTGACGGCACCATCGCCAGCAGTGGCTGGGCCCATGGATAGTAGGGAGCGTACTGCACCGAGTTCGCCACAAGCATATTCGGAATAGTAAACACCACATTCAGAGCTAGCGGAGCAGCAAAGCTGCTCCAGATTGTAGATAATAACAGCTGTAAGGCCGCCAGCGGCAGACAGGCTGCCCAGCCCCCAAGCAAGCTTGTTGACAGCATATCCCAAGGTAAGGGGGCATGCACGCCATAATACCAGCCTGCACTGAACACCGCTGCCAGAAACAAAAGCTGCACTCCGCCAATAAGAATAGCCACGACGGTCAGCTTGGCGCAATATAGCGCCGTGCGGGAAACCGGAGTCACCAGCAGCTGCTTCCATCCGCCGCTGGCATGCTCGTAGCGGCATATCATCGCTCCAAATATCCCGGTCAAGATCGGCAGGAAGAGCAAGGCGTGCACGCTTGTCATCGTTCCTGCCAGAACATGCCAAGGCATGTCGCTTTCGGGAGCTCCATTTCCGATGCTGATCAGCAGAGCCAGCAAGGGACTGAGCAGCAGATGCAGCCAAATTCGAGAAGAGGACAGCTTCAGCCATTCGGATGACAGAGCTCTGAAGTAATACGTCATCATGCCTAGTCTACATCCTTTCGGTGGAAATGAATCGCTCCTGCCAGGCCGATTAACGCACTCAGGACCAGGCCGGCTCCAATCACTTTGCCCTGTCCGGGACCCTGATAAGCCAGCAGCGGCCACTTCAGCGGAGCATAGTCCGGCAACTGGATGGCAAACAAGGACACAATCGCTGCCGTTACACCGATGCTGACAGGGATGCCTTGATTCTTGAGATGAATGGACATCCACAGCTGGATGGCAAGCAGCGGCAGCGTCCCCGCTAGCGGCGCGAAGCTAATCCGCAGAATGTCATAGACCGGCATCTCATTCACTGGCATTCCGAGCATGAGGCCCAGACCAATGATACCGACGAACAGCAGCGCACATGAGAAGCATAGCAATATACAAAGGACCACAAATTTGGAACTAAACACCGCGGTCCGGCTGATCGGCAAAGCCAGCAGCTGCTTCCAGGAGCTGTGCTGGTGCTCCACATTGGCTAGTAGCGAGCTGAGTAATGCCGCCCCCAGAATGAGGGCAATGGGCACAAAGCTAAAGATGTTCTCCAGCAGACCGCCCCACATATCCGCAGCATAAGCCTTCATCAAGTAATCGAAACGCAGTCCGTAATTCAGCGCCTGCATGCCAATGAGTCCGATGGGACCAATCACGGCCAGCAGCCAGATGCCCTTCCCCCGGATCTTCAGCTCTTCCGCAAATAACGCCCGGCTCATCATAGGCTGTTTCCCTTTCCGACGATCTCCATAAAGATGTCCTCCAGCGACCTGCGCTTCTCCTCCACCCGGTATACCATATGGTGCTGTTCTACCAGCTGCCGAACGACATCGGCTACTTGGACATCCGGCATCGGTGCAAGGTCCAGCATACCGGCCCGCAGCCTGCCACGGCATCCCAGCTTCAAAGCGAGTCCCAGCGCATCTTCAGGATCAGATACGCTGAACGTAAAGCCCTCGGAGGCTTGGGATACCAGCTTACGTACGGTGTCCTGATAGACCAGTTTGCCTTCTCGAATAATCCCGACCCGGCCAGCCATTAATTCAATTTCGCTTAACAGGTGGCTGGATACGAGAACCGTGACCCCGTATTGCATGGGCATGCTTACGATCAGCTCCCGAATCTCCTGAATGCCGGCGGGATCCAGCCCGTTCGTCGGCTCGTCCAGAATAAGCAGCTCAGGACTGCCCAGCAGCGAAGCGGCAATACCGAGCCGCTGCTTCATTCCAAGCGAATATCCTTTAACCGGCCGCTTGGCTTCCCGGGTCAGTGAGACCATGTCCAGCACCTCGTCAATCCGTTGTTTAGGCACCGCCAGAATGCGGCGAAGTGCTTCCAGATTTTCAACAGCGCTCAGATGTCCGTAATAAGAAGGGGACTCTACGAGCGAACCTGTCCGCCTTAAAATAGTCAGCTTTTCCTTCTTCAAATCCCGGCCGAATATCTCAATGACACCGTGTGTCGGCTGGATCAAGCCCAGCAGCATGCGGATGGTGGTCGTCTTCCCCGCCCCGTTCGGTCCCAGAAAACCGTAAATATCTCCCTTCGCAATTTGCAGATTCACCTGATCCACGACGGCACGCTTTTTGTACATTTTGGTCAGCCCTTTGGTTTCAATAACCCATTCAGCCACATTCATCACCTCGGAATTCACTTTAAGGCTCCAAGGTTAAATACCGGTTGCCTCCCTGTTTAAAATTAGATTAAAATTCACGTCCTCCCTCACGTCCTGCTGGCTGCGACAACGTAAACACCGTCCCTTGCGTCCCGGATTGGATCTGACAGTCAACTTCCATTTCTTTCGCCAAAAAATGAACGATGGCCAGGCCTATTCCAGACCCCGTTCCCGGCGTTTTTGCATCCATTCCCGGACCCTTGTCGCTGATCAACAGCGCCTGTACCCCGTTATCAAGCACGGTCCTATGAATGCCAATATAACCGCCGCCTTTAGCATGACGGACTACATTTTGGAACAGATTATCCAGCAGACGCTTGAACCAGAGCTCGTCGATCCTCCACACCCAGGCTCCGTCCTGCAGCTCGATGTCCAGCTCAATCCCCTCCTTCTCCCAGAGAGGATACCAGGCCGCCGCGCATTCCCGAACGAGCCGCAAAAGGTCAAGAGGTTCCCGCTGCAGAAGCACTTTGCCGCTCGTCAGCAAGCTATAAGAGAGAAGATTGTCGATCAATGCTCCCAGGTCTTGGATTTTGGATTCCATCAGATGCAGTGATTTCCGGCCGTTGATTGACAAGGCTTCCTGCTCCATTGAAAAAATATGGCTGCGGATCACGGTCAGCGGAGTGCGGAGATCATGCGACAAGTTGGCAATCAGTGACTTCCGCAGCTCCGCCTCCTCCTGCTCCCGGTGCCTGCTTTTCGCAAGCTGCTCTACCATAGCGTTATAGCCAGCCTCCAGCTGACCAATCTCATCGGATCTGTGCATCACAACCGGCTCTGGCAGCGCATGGTCATTGGAGGAGGTCATCGCATCCCGAAGGCGAAGCAGCCTTTTACGAATCCGGACAAAAAACAGCCAGGAGATTACGATAAACATCAGGGCTATCAGCATGAGCAGAATGAAGTACAGGATGGACTCTCCGCTGCTATTGGCGCTCTGATAGAGATGTTTACGCGGAAGCTGAATAACCATAAAACCCTGGCCGCTGCTCCATTCGCCCCCTATAAAAGCGACAGAGGTAAAGGGATCTCCGTTCACCGCCCGCTTCATAAAAGCTACCGCCTCAACCGCTGACCACAGCGCTGGCACAGACTCCCCGTTCGAAAGCGTCAGCCGGGTCCGGTTCTCCCCATCTACCCAGAACATCGATGCCTCCGGATACATATCCTTCAGCTGGACGAGCCGCTCTTCAATCTCGGTGGGAGAAGCAGTATTCAATGCTTCTGCTTCCGCGTGCCATAAAGTTTCCAGCTCCACTCCATTGGTGTAGCGCTCGTCCTTGGATACCGCTTCGTTCTGGATTAAATCGTTCACATACCCATACATCACGCCGCTCAACGGAAATACAATCGGTAAAAAGAGCATCGCAATGCATACAATCAGCAGATAGCGGGATGTGAGCGAGTTCCGGTAGCCTCTTCTCTTCCGCTGCCAAGGCAGCCGTGTCATGACCGCACCCTGTAGCCTAATCCACGTACAGTTTCGATAACGGTAGGAGCGGCAGGATCGTGTTCCAGCTTTTCACGCAAATATCGAATATGCACCATCAGGGTCTTGTCTCCTTCCATATAGGACTCCCCCCACACGGCCTCATAGATTTGCTCTTTGGTCATCACCCGGCCCTGATGGCGTAACAAGTACTTGAATATCTGAAACTGCTTGCCGGTAAGCATGACTTCTTCGCCGCTCTCGATATTCACCACCCGGTTCTCTTCCTCATATACCTTTAGGTGCTGCAGTATGGCTGGCTCAGGGGAGGATACCGAGAAACGCCGCCGCAGCACTTCGATTCTGGCCGCCAGCTCATCCGGATGAAACGGTTTCGTGAGATAGTCGTCCGCGAACTGGAGACCTTCAAGCTTGTCATCAATGGAGGTTCGTGCCGTGAGCAGCAGGATCGGAAGACCGGGACAGGCTTTTTTCAAGCGCTGACCCACTGTAAAGCCGTCAAGTCCTGGCAGCATCACGTCCAGGATGGCCAGACTGCAGTCTTTTGCGCTCTCTATAGCCCGCTCACCGCTTCTCAGCCACACAACGCTGTACCCTCTTTCTTGCAAAAAGCTGCTGACCCACTGGGCAATATCGCGATCATCTTCTATGTACAACAAGCTTCTGTTCACTTGAGTTGATCCTCCTTCATCTCACCATCTGCTATGCATTATAGCATGCACGTAAAGATGACTACCTTGTGAGCTGATCACTGGCTCAGCACAACATCAAAAAGAGCCTGACTCTCCTTGTGCACAGAGTCAGGCTCCTTCCATTATTCCAGCACTACCGTGGTGTACCCCGGCAGGGTCAGCTCACGGCCCTGCAGCACCGCTTGCTCCGAGGTGGAGCGGGACAGCGTTGTGAAGCCGCCGGCTGCAGCTTCATCGAGCGTAATCCGAACCTCGTCTCCTGACAGGTTATGCATCACGAGCGCCTGCAGCTTCTCCGTGCTTCGGGTATATGCCATGACGCTGCCGTGACCAGAGGCGTACTGTCCGATGTTTCCGTCCCGCAGCGCAGGAAGGTCGTTGCGCCAGCGAATAAGATTCCGGTAGCGTACCAGCAAAGAGTCTTCACGCTGCAGCTGCTCACTGACCCCCTCCGTGCGGCCGCTGCCATTGAAGGTCATCGGCTCCCAATTCGTCTGGGCAGCATCCTTCTCCCCGCTTGACCAGACCATGGGCTCACGAATGCGCTCATCCGGCTTCGCTCCCTGCATGCCGATCTCTTCGCCGTAATAGATGAATGGATTTCCTGGCAGCGTCAGCAGAATGCCGGCCGCCATCTTCGCTTGCTCCTCCTGATTCCGCAGCTGCGTCATCACCCGGTTCTGATCATGGTTCGCGAGGAATACGGCATCCGTAAACTGCCCCCCGGACACTTTGCTGAACAGGCCATAGGTCCGCTCCAGCGTAAAGGCCAGATTATTGTCTTTGCCGCTCTGAACGGCACTCAAAATTTTCTCCGCCAGGCCAAAGTTAAATCCGGAGTCAAACGCCTGATGGAGATACGGAGCAATGGAGGCCGCTGAATTCTCCCACACCTCGCCCACAATATAGGCAACCGGATTCACCTCATCCATGCTCTTGCGGAAATCCTGCCACCAAGCGGTATTCTTGGCTGTGGTGCTTTCAGACTTATCTGCCGCCAGGTCCTCGTAAATATGCTTCGCTGCATCGAGGCGAAATCCATCCACACCCTGCTTCAGCCAGAACTGCCCGATGTCCTTCATTTCCTTCTGAACATCTGGATTGTCCAGGTTCAAATCCGGCATGCCGCCCCAAAAAATACCGAGGTAATGCGCTCCGTTCTTCTCATGCCATGGGTTGCCTCCACCGGCTGCGCTGACGCCGGTCGGCTCTTTCCCCTGATCCTCTGCCCATACATACCAGTCTCGTTGATCCGAGCTCACGTCTGATGAAGCTTCCAGAAACCAGGGATGCTCCACACTGGAGTGGTTCACGACCAGATCCATAATGATCTTGATTCCCCGCTTGTGTGCTTCGTCCATCAGGCGCCGGAAATCCTCCAGCGTGCCATACTCCGGATGAATATCCCGGTAGTCTGTGACATCATATCCATGATAGGACGGGGACGGATTAACCGGCATCAGCCAGATTCCGGTGACGCCAAGATCATCCGTCGTTTCGGGCTTGCCGTCGTTCAGGTAGTCCAGCTTGCTGATGATGCCGTTCAGATCCCCAATGCCGTCTCCGTTCGAATCCGCGAAGGACCTCACAAAAATCTCATAATACACCTCGGACGGCTGTTCATCCACAGCTGCCGCCGCACCGCTTTCCTGTCCTTCTCCTGCTCCGGCACCGCCTTCAGGGGGAGCGGCCTTCTCTGCCGCCGGCTGCTCCACTGCCGTTCCCATCTCACCCTCGGGCTCTCCTGCTTCCTTCACGCTGCCGCACCCCGTCACAATCCCGCCTGCCAGAAGGGCCGAGAGCGCCGCTGCCGCCCATTTTCGCGTTGCCTGTCTCTGTTTGCTCTTCACCGTCATCCCTTGTTCTTCCTTTCGCTATAAAATGGTGCAAACGATTGCTTAAACACATAGCTTCAGTCACTCATCAAGTCTTTCTTTCGCTGATAGAGCTTGAATGAGATCTCAAACCACCCTTTGTATCCGCTTTCTATTCCTTGTTAATTCGCTTTCAATTCCATTTCTATCTTACCTTAATTCACGCTAATGTTAAACCGTTTGCACAAAATTTCTGTTGAAGTGTAGATGCACAACCCCTCTCGATCTCATTCAATCACTTGAAATCAGCAGAATTCTTTGTTTTTCAAACGTTATCTTCCTGAACCGGACCGGTGTTGCATGTATTTACAAGTACCGGAATACGCGATAAGATAACAGTATGTAACCGTTTAATTTGTAAATGGGCATCAACAAAGGCTAGGCAGTGACATCCTATTACAGCCGCCGTACATTCAATCGCTTGATTTCAGCTTCACTTTTAATCTATTTCAATGAGTGACTATAACTTAGGCAAACGGTTCCACCGGAGGAGGTTATCATGTCTGTAACAATTAAAGATGTTGCTAAAAAGGCGGGCGTATCTCCTTCCACGGTTTCCCGGGTGCTTTCCAATCATCCCAGAATCAGCAGAGAAACCTCTCGCCGCGTCAAGGATATTATGGAAGAGCTCGGCTACCACCCGAATATTATGGCCAAAAGCCTCGTTTCCAAAACGACCGAAAGCATTTGCGTGATCCTGCCCAAGCCCGCTGAGGAGCTGTTCCTCAACCTGTTCTTCATGGAGCTAATCCGGGGGATTGTAGCCCAGGCCAACCGCGCCGGGTATGATGTTCTGATCAGCTCGGGCGGCAATGAGAAGGAAGAGGTTGAAGCGGTATCGCGCCTGCTGCACGGACGCCGGGTAGACGGCGCAATCCTGCTGTACTCCCGCCAGGACGACCCGGTCGTCAATTTTCTGAAAGCTCATGATTACCCGTTCGTACTGGTCGGTCGAAGCGACAGCTACCCCGATATTTTGTCCGTCGATACCGACAACGTGCAGGCTGCCTATGATGCGACCCGGCATCTCATTGCTCAAGGGCATGAGCGGATCGGCTTTGTCAGCGGTCCTCCGAATCTGGTTGTGTCCAAGGACCGGCTGGAAGGGTACAACCGGGCACTGTCTGATTGCGGAATTACAATGCGCAAGGACTGGATCGTCGAGGGAGAATTTCTGCAGGACAGCGGTTACCGCGCCATGTCCTTCTTTATGAATCTGCCGGAACGCCCGACAGCGCTCGTCATCGTGGATGACATTGTCTCCTTCGGTGTTCTGCGCGGCCTGCATGAGCTGGGCTATAAGGTGCCGGAGGACGTATCTATTATAAGCTTTAACAACATTTCGCTTACGGAGCTGTCCACCCCGCCGCTAAGCAGTGTGGATATCGGCATTTACAATCTGGGCTATACCGCATCTCAGGCGCTGATTCAGAACATTCGTCATGATGGAAGCTCGGTGCTGCCGAACCGCTATGTCATTCCGCACCGGCTTATGATTCGCGAATCGTCCATGTACTCCATGCCGAGATCGCTCTAGCCGGATTCAGGCTGACACAGCCCGGCTGATCAAGAGACTGCCAGCCGGGCAAGCAGCAAAATAATAGAAGCATATTAATGCTTCTATTATTTTTAGGGCTCGTTCAAACGTTTGCACATAAAATAAATCTGATTTATGCGCCCGGCGAGCATACTATCCCTACAGGGTAGCCGGGATGGACATTAAAGGAGGAGAAACCTATGACACCGATTAAAGCCTGTCTGTTCGATCTGGACGGTGTTCTTGTAGACACCGCCAAATACCACTACATTGCCTGGAGGCAGCTCGCACAAGAGCTGGGCTTCACCTTTACGGAAGAAGATAACGAGCGGCTGAAGGGCGTTAGCCGCATGGCCTCGCTGGACATTCTGCTCAGCATCGGCGGACTGGAGCTGACGGAGGAGGAGAAGCTGCGACTGGCGGAGTCAAAGAATGAACGCTATGTGGAGTACATTTCGGGTATGGATGCCTCGGAGATTTTACCGGGTGCGCTGGAGCTGCTTCAAGCTCTGAGATCACAGGGCATCAAGGTCGCTCTCGGCTCCGCCAGCAAGAATGCGATGTCCATTCTGGACAACACGGGCCTCACCCCGTATTTTGACGCCATCGTGGACGGCAATAAGACCGTGAGCGCGAAGCCGGACCCCGAGGTATTTCTCTTGGGAGCCAAAGAGGTGGGCGTGCTGCCTGAGGAGGCGGTCGTCTTCGAGGATGCCGAGGCCGGGATTGAGGCTGCACGCCGCGCCGGGATGCGCAGCGTGGGAATCGGCTCGGCGGACCAGCTGGGCCAGGCGGACCTTGTGCTGTCCTCACTGTCAGGCTTTTCTGTGAAGCAGCTTAAGGAATTGGAGCACCTCCCTGCTCCAAGATAAGCGCAGCTTGTGCTGCCGACCTTTTTTGCAGCCTGGATTTCGCAGATATGCAATTTGCCGATATGGCATAACATATACAATCTTATCATTCATAAAGGAGCCGTTGATCATGAAACAATATTTGAAACTGAACGAATGGTCGATTATCGAGGAAGGCTTTGACCCGCATAACCATGAAATTTCCGAAAGTATTTTTAGTATTGGTAACGGATATATGGGACAGCGCGCCAATTTCGAGGAGCAGTACAGCGGTCCATCGCTGCAAGGCAGCTATATGGCTGGTGTCTACTACCCCGACAAGACGCGCGTCGGCTGGTGGAAGAACGGGTACCCTGAATATTTTGCCAAGGTGCTGAACAGCACGAACTGGATCGGCATTGACGTTGAGATCGACGGGACGCCGCTGGATATATTCCAGTGCACCGTAAAGGATTTTGTGCGGACCTTGAACATGAAGGAAGGCGTTCTGTCCCGCAGCTTTACGGCGGTGCTGGAGGATGGCAAGGAGCTGAGAGTTTCCTCCTCCCGCTTTGTCAGCATCGTGCGCCATGAGATTGGCAGCATCCGTTATAGTGTGACCCCGCTGAATTTTGAAGGCACCCTGACCTTCACGCCTTACCTCGACGGTGACGTGAAAAACAAGGATTCCAACTATGACGAGAAGTTCTGGCTGGAGGTGTTCCGCGAAGCCGGGGAGTCCACCTCCGTGCTGACGGTGAAGACGAAAAAGCTGGATTTCCATGTGACCTCTGCCATGACCTTCGAGGCGGCAAGAAGCGGCGAGAAGCTCACGCTCACACCTCAAGCCGTAGAGAAAGAGAAATATGTCGGCAGCCGCTTCAGCATTCAGGCTGGTCAGGGCCAGGAAGTTACACTCTTCAAATATGTGGCCAATGTCACCTCGCGTGATCACGGTCTGGGCCAACTGAGTGATCAGGCCCGCCATCTGCTGGAGCAGGCAGTTCAGGCCGGCTACAGTGAGCTGGAGCGCGAGCATAAGGCAGCCTGGCTCGACAAATGGAAGGAAAGCGACATTGTCATCGAGGGCGATGTTGCGGCGCAGCAGGCGATCCGGTTTAATATTTTTCAGCTGAACCAGACCTATAGCGGCGAGGACGACCGCCTGAACATCGGACCCAAGGGCTTCACCGGCGAGAAATACGGCGGCAGCACCTACTGGGATACCGAGGCCTACTGTCTGCCGTTCTATCTCAGCACGGCGGATGCCGGCATCTCGCGCAATCTGTTAATTTACCGCTACAAGCACCTGGAAAAAGCCAAAGAAAACGCGAAGAAGCTGGGCTTCACCAAAGGCGCGCTGTACCCGATGGTGACGATGAACGGCGAGGAGTGCCACAATGAGTGGGAAATTACGTTTGAGGAAATCCACCGTAACGGCGCGATTGCTTATGCCATTTATAATTATGTGAATTACACCGGGGATACGGCGTACCTGGGCCAATACGGCCTGGAGGTGCTGGCGGAAATTTCACGCTTCTGGGAGCAGCGTGTCCAGTATTCTGAGACGAAGCAGCAGTATGTAATGCTCGGTGTTACCGGACCGAACGAATATGAGAATAACGTCAATAACAACTGGTACACAAACCGCATTGCATCCTGGACGATGGAGTATACGCTGGAGGTGCTGGAGCAGCTGCAGCGCGAGGAGCCGGAGCGTTATGGGGAGCTGATCTCCAAGCTGGAGCTGAAGGACGAGGAAACGACTCAATGGCGTCATATCATCGACAAGATGTACTATCCGGAGGATGCAGAGCGCGGCATTTTCCTGCAGCAGGACGGCTTCCTGGACAAAGAGCTGCTGCCGGTGAAGAGCCTCGATCCTGCCCACCTGCCCCTGAATCAGAAATGGTCATGGGACCGCATTCTGCGCTCTGTGTATATCAAACAGGCCGATGTGCTGCAGGGACTGTTCTTCCTGGGAGACCGATATGATCTGGAAACGAAAAAACGGAACTTCGATTTCTATGAGCCGTTCACTGTCCATGAATCCTCGCTCTCCCCATGTGTCCACTCCATTCTGGCCTGCGAGCTGGGATATCAGGAGAAGGCGTATGAGATGTACCTGCGTACGGCGCGCCTGGATCTGGATAACTACAACAACGATACCGAAGACGGCTGCCATACCACCAGCATGGCAGGCACCTGGATGTCGGTCGTTCACGGCTTCGGCGGCTTGAAGGTAAGGGACGGCGTCCTGCACCTGGATCCGTTCGTTCCCGGCCACTGGACCTCCTTCTCCTTCAAGGTGATGTTCCGCGGCGCCCGCCTGAATGTCAAGGTGAGCGAGCAGGACATCGTCATCCTGAACGAAACCGATACGGCAGTGACACTGAAGGCGGCCGGCCAGGACTTCCATCTGGAGGGGCGCGGTGAAGCCAAGGCTTCCCGTACAGTGAAAGCAGGCAGCTAGGATTGTTCTTTTCTCCTCTGCTCCCGATTTCGGCAGACATCCGGGCCTTCAGCCCCTAACCAAAACCAAAAGGCGTATTGACAAGCTCCCTGGAGGAGCCTGTCAATACGCCTTTTGGTGCTGTAATTATTGTTCCGTTACCGAAGCAGCTGAACAAGCCGCTGCAGCGCTGCCGAATGATCAGCTCCAGCCGGTCTGCGCCGCGCTGCTGTGCGAGCAGCGCATCCTCTACGGTGGATGCGATGACTTCCAGCTTGACCCTCATGCTCAGGTTGCCTTGCGTGTACGGTTGTAATCCAGCGGCGGCTGCGGAGAAGGCTTGCCGAACAGATAGCCCTGTGCCAGATCCATGCCGATCTCGCGCGCGAATTGAAACTCCTCCGGTCGTTCAATCCCTTCGGCCAGCACATAGGCTCCGAAGCCCTTGGCCGTCTCTGTAATGATCCGCAGCTTCTGCTGCTTCTCCCCGCTTTCATCACAGCGGTCAATCAGGCTGCGATCAATCTTGACATAATCAGGCTTCAGAAGCACCATTTGCTCCAGTGTCGAGTAGCCGGAGCCGACATCGTCCATCGCAACGGAAATGCCATTGCGCCGGTAAACCTCAAAGATGGATTGAAGATGCTGGGCATTGTCCACCTTTTCAGTCTCGACCACCTCAAATACAAAGTCCGCCGGATCAAGATTCAAGCGGTTAATCGCTTGGAACGTATGAGTCAGACAATAATCGGGATTATAAATGGAGGAGGGCAGAAAGTTCACGAAGCGCTTGATGCCGTTCGGCAGCCACATCGCGCTCGTCTCGATCGCCGAAATCCGGGCGGAACGGTCGAGGAACGAGTGCAGGCCCGTCTCCCTCGCCGTTTCGAAGAGCTGATAAGGCTGGAAGGACGTCCCGCCCTCCCTTGGACGGAGCAGGAACTCATAGGCGACAATCCCGCCGCTGCGGTCGACAATGGGCTGCATGAAGCTGGTAAACTGCTGCTCGGTAATAATCTGCACAACGTCAAAATGCTTCAGGCGTTCCTCAAACTGACGCAAAGGAATCCACTTCTCCCGAATGGGCCGAACTTTTTTGCCGGTAATCATCAGATCCAGTTCTTCTCTCTGGCCAACAGACAGCTTCTTCATGGACTGCATCAGAAACAAAATGTCCTCCCGGCTATGGTAGGCTGCTACGCACCGGCCTTCATGCTCACGCACAGCTAGCCCGCCGCTCTCCAGCAGCAGGGTCACCTCCGAAAGCACCGGCCGTATGTAAACGTATCCTTCATCCTCAATCGGTTCTGGTATGGAGCAGCTATCACATTGCATCGTATTCCTCCTAGGCAGATCGTTTATATATCTTTTTTATCGACACAATCCCTCATAAATATTTAACAACCGGTTAGGTCTTAAGGATTAATTATGTATAACCTAATCATACTTATTGCCCAGCAGGATGTAAAGTTTTAACTATAACTTGAAAAAAGACCTGCATATGCAGGCCTTTCCTTTGTCGAATCTTCGCTATTGATCAATCGTTGCTTACTTCTCCCATACCTGCAGCTCCCCGCCGTGAGGGGTATACTCAATGCGCTGCGCCTCGATTTCAAGAATGACATAATCCGGATCATCCGGGCCGCTGAACCAGCGCTTGAAATCCTCGTTCCACAGCTCATTGCGCAGCTGCTCCTGCTTGGTAACGCGGGCGATGCCCTGCAGCTCGATCACGTCCTTGGAGCCGCCCTCTTCATAGCCGGCCAGGACGTAAACGTTCGGATTCTCTTCCAGCTCTTCTACCTTGTGAGTCTTACGGTCTGTCGCCAGGTGCAGGTTCACTCCATCATGAAACAGTGCCATATATCGAACCTTGGGCTTGTTGCCCTCCACGGTCGCGAATGAGCAAAATTTGTTGTGGTTCAGCGCTTCAGCAATCTTCTTCTCTAATGTAGTATGGTCCATCATGCATGGCTCCTTTCCAAAATAGACATCGTATCTATAGTGTACCCGTTTGCCCGGATATGAACCTTGACAGTGCGATTTGACATGCTATGCTTGGGCTTGTTGGTTCATTCAGATTTTAAGGAGGCGGCACTCATGGCAAAAAAACGACTGGATCATGTCGGTATTATGGTGCGTGACATGGATCAGAGCATTTCTTTTTATACCTCGGTCATCGGACTGGAGCTGAAAGGAAGAATGATGCATAGCAACGGCGTCATCGAGCTTGCATTCCTTGGCTTTCAAGGCGACGATGAGACAGAGGTCGAGCTCATTCAAGGCTATAACGACAATCTTCCGGAGGAAGGCAAAGTGCATCACTTTGCAGTCAGCACCGACGACATTAAAGAGGAGTACGCACGCGTAAAGGGATTGAACGTTCCCCAGCTGGATGAGGACATCGTTACGTTGCCGAACGGAAGCCGTTATTTCTTTTTTCAGGGGCCGGAAGGCGAGCGCATCGAATTCTTCCAGAGGTAACGCTTCCTTATAAAAGGTGAGCTTGCTGGACAAGCGGAAACCTGCAGGTCTATAATTACTCGTAATCATCAAAAACATGCAGTCCAACTTCATCATCCCACGGGGAGCTGGGAATCGGCCGGCTGAGATTGTGTCCCTTACTGACACTGACCCTTGAACCTGATCTGGGTAATGCCAGCGTAGGTAACTTGCAGCGGCCAGCTATTGAAGCTTGGCTTGGAACCTGTTCTGCTGTGAACCGCCCCGCTGACGCGGGGCGTTTTTGTTAGGATTCAGATTCATAGGTTGAAGAGTGGGACTGCCCAAAAGGAGAGAAGCTTCATGATCAAGCATCCGAGATGGCTCGCACTGCTCATCTGCAGCCTGCTTCTGTTTACAGCCGGCTGCGGAAATGTACAGAAGGAAGCATCGAATGAAGGAGAGCCGAGCTCTGCCGGCAGTCCGGCGCAGCAAAGTGACGTTACGCTGATGCTCGACTGGACCGCCAACACGAATCATACCGGTCTGTATGCGGCCCGGGATTTAGGCTATTACGAGGAAGAAGGTCTCAACGTCAGCATTGTCCAGCCTGGGGCCGGCGGGACTGACGCCATGGTAGCTGCAGGTCAGGCCGAGTTTGGCGTCAGCTATCAGGAGAGTGTCACTCTGGCCCGGACACAGGACGTGCCTCTGGTATCTATTGCCGCTGTAATACAGCATAATACCTCCGGCTTTGCTGCTCCGGTGGACCGTAATATGAAGACTGCGGCTGATTTTGAAGGCAAGAAGTACGGCGGCTGGGGCTCCCCGGTCGAAGAAGCGGTCATGAAATCCATGATGGATCAAGAGGGCGCTGACGTCAGCAAGGTCCAGATGATTAATCTGGGAGATGCGGATTATTTTACGGCGGTGAAGCGGGATATTGATTTTGCCTGGATCTTCTACGCGTGGACAGGCATTGAAGCCGAGCTTCGCGGAGAGCCGCTGGATATGATCTACGTGAAGGATTACTCTGAAGCTCTCGATTACTACACCCCTGTGCTCGTCACCAGCGAGGACCTGATTGCACAGCAGCCGGAGCTGGTAAAGGCCTTTATGCGTGCAACCGCGAAGGGCTATCAATACGCGATCGACCAGCCGGAGGCTGCGGCAGCTCTGCTGTCCAAAGCGGTACCGGAGCTGGATCAGGAGCTCGTCTTAGCGAGCCAGAAGTGGCTCAGCCCGAAATATCAGGATGATGCCGCCCGCTGGGGCGAGCAAAAGGCCGAGGTTTGGAAGGGCTATGCAGACTGGATGTTTGAGCGCGAGCTGCTGGACAAGCAGATTGAAGCAGACCAGGCGTTCACGAATGATTTTCTGCCTTAACTGCCTTTAGGATAATGACAATATAGGAAGGATGAGATCTAATGGCTACTACCCTGCTGAGCATTCAGGTCATTCCCAAGACGCCGGACGGACGCGACAGCATCCCGTTCGTCGATGAAGCGATCAAGGTTATTCAGCGCTCCGGCGTGAAATATGAGGTACACGCCCTGGAGACAACTCTGGAGGGCGAGCTGCCCCAGCTGCTCCAGATTGTGAACGAGATGCACGAGGCTTTGCTTCAGGCTGGCTGTCCCGGCGTCATCTCCCAGGTCAAAATTGCCCAATATCCCTCAGGCATCAGTATGGATCAGCTAACGGAGAAATACCGCCCATGAACATGTGGTGGAGAAGCGTGTGGCCGCCCGTTGTGGCGGTCCTTCTCTTTTTGGGGGCATGGCAGCTGGCTGTTGTATGGCTCGGGATCGAGTCCTGGATTCTGCCTTCTCCTGCCGGCATTGCCCAGGAGGCCGTGAGTGGAGCACCCGGACTGGTTGGACATACAATGGCCACGCTGCGCCTGACGCTCTCCGGGTTTGCCATCGGCACGGCGGTGGGACTTGCCCTTGCACTGCTGCTGCATCTGGTACCCTGGCTTCGCACGGCCCTATATCCCCTGCTTGTGATCAGTCAGAATGTACCGACGATTGCGCTGGCTCCGCTGCTGATGATCTGGTTCGGCTTCGGCCTGCTCCCGAAGATCATCGTCATTACACTCGTCTGCTTTTTTCCGGTTGCTGTTGCTGCCCTGGACGGACTTTCCCGAAGTGATGTGATGATGATGAATTATATGAAAATGGCCGGCGCCGGAAGATGGCAGACCTTTACCAAGCTGGAGCTGCCCCATGCACTGCCGGCCCTGTTCTCCGGTCTGCGGATTGCCGCTACCTATTCTGTCATGGGAGCTGTGATCGGAGAGTGGATCGGCTCGAACAAGGGCATCGGCTACTACATGCTGCTCCAAAGATCGGCTTACCGGACAGACCGGGTCTTCGTTGCCATTGCCATCATTGTACTGCTCAGCCTTATCATGGTAGGGCTGATCGCTATGCTAGAGAAGCGCCTGGTCCGATGGGGCCACAATAACCGAGATGACCATGATCGCGGATCACGCCAGGAGGTGAGCGTATGACCAGCAAGCGGCAGGAGCATTCAAACCGGGAGCAGCCTGACACGCAGGCCCCCGCTCTAGAAGTAAAGGGCATTCACAAGACGTTCCACAGCCGCCGCCACCGTGTTCAGGTGCTAGAAGGGATTAGCCTCACTGTTCAGCCGGGGCAGTTCGTGTCCATGATCGGACCTTCGGGCAGTGGCAAAAGCACCCTGTTCCATGTGATCGGCGGGCTGATCCACCCCGACCAAGGCAGCATTATGATGCATGGCGAGGAGGTGACCGGCTCCAAGGGCAGAGTGGCCTATATGCCGCAGCAGCCAGCCTTGTTTCCTTGGCGGACTACGCTGGACAACATCATTCTGCCTCGTGAGCTTGCCGGAATGTCCCGCGAGCAGGCCCGAGCGGAAGCCGCCCGCCTGATGGAGCACGCCGGCCTGCACGGGTTCGAGCAGGCATTTCCCGAGACGCTGTCGGGCGGAATGCAGCAGCGTGCCGCATTCCTGCGGGCACTGATGAGCCCGCAGGAGCTCATGTGCCTCGATGAGCCCTTCAGTGCGCTGGATGCACTGACACGCAGCGACATGCAGCGCTGGCTGCTGGATCTGTGGGAGGAGCATCGCCGCTCCGTATTGATGATCACGCATCACATCGAGGAAGCGCTGCTGCTATCGGACGTCATCTATGTCCTCTCCCGGCGGCCGGCGCAGATTCTGAAGACCATTCATGTCCCGTTTCCGCGGCCTCGAAGCGAGGAGCTGCTCCTGGATCCGGACTTTCTTTCATTAAAGCAAGAGCTCGCCGAAACGATGCGGCATGAGATACACAGGTAGCCAGCCTGCGATCGGCGCATTCATAGAAGGAATAGAAGGAGGCAAATCTCCCATGCAATCATCTTACATCGATACTCATATTCATCTGGACGCTTACTCAGCAGAGGCGCAGGGTACTATTCTGGCGGAGCTGGCCGGCTGCGGCGTGACCTCGTTGATCAGTGTTTCCATGGGGCTGGAATCTGCCCGAAGCAATCTTCTGCTCTCACGTCAGCATGCCTCGGTAAAGCCGGCCTTCGGCTTCCATCCCGAACAGCCTCTTCCAACGGCGGAAGAGGCTGATGAGCTGTTCTTATTTATGGAGCATCATCTGAAGGATATGGCCGCGGTAGGCGAGGTGGGCTTGCCTTACTATACCCGAATTGAGGCTGAAGCCCGGGGCGAGACCTGGGACAACCGGCCCTATGAGGAGCTCCTGGAGCGATTTATCGCATTTGCTGCCAAGCACGGCAAGCCGATTGTGCTTCATGCCGTGTATGAGGATGCGGATGTAGCCTATGCTCTCCTAAAAAAACACGGCATGCTGGCTGCTGCGCACTTTCACTGGTTTAAAGGCAGCGCCGATACCATTGAGCGGCTTGCGCGGGGCGGCTCCTATATCTCCTTCACTCCGGACCTTCTCTATGAGGAGGACATTCAGGAGCTCGCCAGGCGCTACCCCGCAGAGCAGGTCATGACCGAGACGGACGGGCCTTGGCCATTCGAGGGCCCCTTCGCCGGCCGTCTGACCCATCCCTGCATGACTGCTGAGGTTGCAGCGGCCTGGGCGGAAATTACCGGCATAGAGGCTCAGTCCGCAGTGGAGCTGCTTTACCGCAACGCCCTCAGGTTCTACCGATTGGAGGAAGCCGCTGCAGGATCAGAGTTTTGATACCCTCTCAGGCAAGTCGATGCATAAGGACACCGGACAGTGATCACTGCCGTGGACACTGCAATGGATGTCGGCGTCTATCAGCTGATCTGCAAGAGAGGCCGAGACGAGAAAATAATCAATTCTCCAGCCAATATTCCGCTCCCTTACCTTCGGCATATAAGACCACCAGCTGTAGACGTCGCCTCTGTCCGGATACAGGTGCCGGAATGTATCCAGGAAGCCGGCGCCTAGCAGCTCGGTCATTTTCCCCCGTTCCTCCAGGGTGAAGCCGGAGTTGCCCAGGTTGGCTCTGGCGTTCTTCAGGTCGAGCTCCTGATGGGCAACATTGAGATCTCCGCATACAATGACCGGCTTGCTAGCGTTCAGCTGCAGCAGATAGCGGCGGAACCGATCCTCCCACTCCAGCCGGTATGGCAGGCGGCTCAAATCTCTCCTGGCATTTGGCGTATACACATTAACAAGGAAAAAGCTTTCAAACTCAAGAGTCAGCATTCGCCCTTCCGGCTCATGATCCTCCTCCATCCCATAGCGTACCGACAGCGGCGCAAGACGGCTGAATACAGCCGTCCCGGAATAGCCCTTCTGTTCTGCGTAGTTCCAGTACTGTCGATACTCCGGCCCCAAGTCCAGCTCAATCTGCCCTGCCTGCAGCTTGCTTTCCTGCAGGCAGAACAGGTCGGCATCCAACTCTCTGAACACGTCCATAAACCCTTTCTTCACACAGGCCCGCAGGCCATTCACATTCCAAGATACAAGCTTCAACTGTGATGTCCCCCTGATCTGGCAGCTTTGAGGTCTTATCCCTCACCGGCTACCGCCTTCTAGCGCTTCAGCAATCCCCGCCGCTCCAGATAATCCTTCATATGCAGCCGCACCGGCTCTGCCAGTCGCTTGGCCATGAAGGCTGACCATCCCGCAGGCGGCTGGCCTCCTCCAGTACGTTCACTCATGTAGGTGCGGTAAGCTTCATCATATTGCTGCACCTGGCCTGCGATCCCGGAAGCATCATACTTGCCGTGATGCAGCACGCCCTTTAGCGGCAGCCGCGGACGCACGTCAGGCTGCTGGTCCGGATAGCCGACACACATCCCGAATACAGGGTATACCCGCTCCGGAAGCTCCAGCAGCGCTGAAATGCGCTCGATCTCATTACGAATGCCGCCGATATACACAATGCCCAGTCCCAGCGATTCTGCCGCTACAGCCGCATTCTGCGCAGCCAGCGCGGTATCTACCGTCGCAACAATGAAATTCTCCACCGAATCAATGTAAGATTCCTGTTCTTCCATATAAGGCTTCCCCGCCTGCTGCAATCGGTATAGATCTGCACACCACACGAGAAATACCGGACACTGCTCGATATAAGCCTGATGCCCTGCCAAAGCCGCTAGCTCACATTTCATGCCGGCATCCCGTATGGCAATGACGCTGTAGGCCTGCACGTTACTGGAGCTGGACGCCATCTGACCTGCCGCAATGATCTGCTCCAGCTGGTCGTCACTGACCTCGCTAGAGCTATACTTACGAATCGAGCGATGATTCATCAGCACCTCGATAGTTTCATTCATGTGAAATCACTCCCCTCCATACGGGATCAGCTATTCCAGAATTGCTGCTTCGTAGCCCTGCTCTTCAATGGCAGCAATAACTTCTGCCGGATTCACCGAGCCTTCATTGTATTCTACCGTGACCAGTCCCGCTTCCAGATCCACCGTACCGGATACACCAGCCTCCTTCAAAGCGGCCTGAATCGCGTTCACGCAGTGTCCGCAGGACATTCCTTGTACCTTTAATACCGTTTGCTTCATTATAAGATTCCTCCCGGATTATAAAATGGTTTAGAACCTCATAGTACTATACCCCCCTACTTTATGTAAAGAATTGTACAACACCAGGCTCTGTCAAAAAAACCTGGCGAAAATCGCTGAAATGAGGATTTAAATTCCCAAAAATTGCTGATATAATGAACTGGAATATATTTCTCTTTGGCATCTGAGCATCTCTGACAATATTTTTTCTTTTTTTCTCGGCAACAAGAAGGATTTTCCTTTTTCAGGTCGAATTTCATTAATCACAAGCTTCATGAAGAAAATCGACGATAGAGGAAAGTGAGATTGTTATGGTTTTTGATGGCATTATCCTAGGTCTGATTGTCGGTATGATCCGGGGCGGTTTGAAGCAGGGACTCCATGCTTTTGGACAGCTCAAGCTGAAGGGCGGATGGATATTTCCGGTGCTGCTTCTGATTCAGCTAGTTATCTTTGCGGTGCAGGACCAATCCTCCTTCGTAGCCTCAATCAGCAACTACATGTTTATGGGCATTTATATCGTAGGTATGATTTTTTTATGGCTCAACCGGGATCAGCACGGATTCGGCTTGATTCTGACCGGCGTGTTCCTGAACTTTCTGGTTATGGCCGTGAACGGAGGCCGGATGCCCGTATCGCTGCAGGCAGCTTCCGTGCTGGATCCCTACTATGTGGACATGCTGAGTCAGGGCACAGTGATTACCAAGCATTACCTGCTTGATGAATCTACACGCCTTCCTTTCCTAGGCGACATTATTCCCTTATCTCCCCCGTACCCGAGAAGCCAAGCCATCAGTATTGGCGATATCGTAATGAACGTCGGGATCTTCGTCTACATTGTCCAGCTCATGAGTGGAGACAAGAAGAAGGCGGAGAAGAATAAGCCGCTGGAAACAGGCAGCAGCGCCTAACCTTTGAGAACTACATAATTCACATACATCAGATCACTTTGGAAAGGAGGGGACGAATATGAAAAAATTCGAGAATGTTAAATATTCCCGTATCGTATTTAACGCAGTAATCGTAGCATCCGTACTGGTTGCTCTGACCTCCGGCTTCAAATTCATGTAAGAATAAGATATACAAAAGAACAGGCTGATATCAGCCTGTTCTTTTGTATATCTCATTGTTTTGATTTGATTTATACTTTAAAATGTGGAGACACCATCAAGTATTCCGAGGAGAAACAGCCCATGTCGTTTTTAAAGCGGGAACGGACCCTGAAGATCAGCGCCAGCCAGTGGTATTTCATCATTATCTCATTGTTCGGAATTATCGTGTTTGGTTTCGTCAACAAGGCAGAATTCCTGAATTATACCTTGCAGGAGTGGACTTGGCTGTATGCGTTAACCGGAGCTACCTTAATTCTGGACCATTTTGCCTTTCAGCTTCCCCCTAAAGGCAACGGACAATCTATGGACTCGTCGGTTTATCTAGCCTGTATGTTTATCTATGGCCCAGCGTTTGCACTCAGTGTATGTTTACTTACTTTAATTATTTCGTCGGTATATTATAAAAAGCCCTTCTGGAAAGACTTGGCTAACTTTAATATTTATGTGCTCATGATCTCGGGCGCCTCTATAGTATTTACGGCTACCGGTGGAACAATTGGTACGCTGGAGAACGAAAAAATCCTTTCCTACCTGGCTGCATTGACAACCTATTTCTTTATTAATGTTCTGGTGATCGGCTTCTTCTATGTAATCCTCATGAGGAGCACGCTTTATGAAGCGCTAAAGTCTTTTTTCAAAGATATTATTCTCGTCTATTTAAGCACCCTGATTCTATCTCTGGCGTTAACGATTCTAATCAGCAGCAACGGGGTGTTCGGCCTGACCCTCTTCATTGCACTCAGCACGATGCTCTCCTACTCCTTCAAGCAGCTGTTCACCATGTACAATGACATTCAGGAGAAGGCAACGCGCGACCAGCGAACAGGACTGTTCAATCATAGTTACTTCGAAAGTCTGCTGGATGAAGAGATTGTAAAGGCTTCCCAGAACGACACACCGCTGTCTCTGGTTATGATTGATATTGATGACTTCAAAAAATATAACGATCAGTTCGGCCATCTGAAGGGAGATATGCTGCTCGGATTTTTGGGCCATTTTCTCCATGAGGAGTGTGAGCCTGCAGAGGTCGTAGCCTCCCGCTTCGGGGGTGAAGAATTTACGATTCTGATGCCGGGGTACGATGAAGGCGCCGCCTCAGAGTTTGTGAACCGGCTGCGCAAGAAGCTGAATGACACGTACTATGAAGGAGTGGAAATCTTCCCTTCCGGCTGCCTGTCCTTCTCTGCCGGCATCGCCTCCCACCGGGTAGACATTCATGATAAAGCCCAGCTGGTGGATTTTGCCGACCAGGCCATGTACTATGCCAAGAAGCAGGGTAAGAACAATGTACATATCTACGGATCCAGCTCCGCTAAGGAGCATGAGATCGATTTTGCCGAGGATGTACGGGATATTGAGCAGCAGCTGAAGCTGTTCCTGTACAAGGATGTTGACACCTTCAAGCACTCCAAGCGGGTCTTCCGCTATGCGATGGATATGAGCACGGTGCTGAAGCTCGACAGTGTGGACCGGCGGCATTTCATCCTGGGCGCGCTAATCCACGATATCGGCAAGCTGGAAATACCATGGGGCATTCTGAACAAGAAGGGCAAGCTGACCGCCGAGGAATGGGAAACGGTGAAGAATCATGTCGTATGGGGCAAGCGCATCGCTGAAACGAACGAAAAGCTGAAGGAGCTGGTGCCATTCATCGAGCTTCATCATGAGCGTTACGACGGCGGCGGCTATCCTCACGGCTACAGCGGCAAGCAAATTCCGCGCCTGTGCCGGATGCTGACGATCATTGACTCCTTTGACGCCATGACGACCGAACGGCCTTATCAGAAGACGAAGACCTACGAGGAAGGCATTGCCGAGCTGCGCCGATGCTCAGGCACCCAGTTTGATCCGGAGCTGACCGAGCTGTTTATCGGGTATATGGAGCAGCGTATGCTGGAGCAGCAGCAGCCGGCAGCCGGTATGGAATCCTCTTGACAGGACCCGAAGGGTTTCACCCGTTATGTTTGATTCTCCTCCAAAACAGGTAAAAAGGAGTATCAAACTAAACGAGGTGATTTCCATGCCACAATCTAATAAAAACCTTCCTCTGGATCACGGACCCGGTCATACCGACCATGCCGAGCAATATCCGACAGAGAAGGAGAGCCTGTTTGACAAGTTCAAAAGCGAAGAAACCGTGGACTCGATCCCTATGGAGGACCTGAACCTGGAGAAGCAGGAAGAGAAACGCAAGGACGGGACCTCCAAAGACAGCTCCTCCAGTGAGGACAAATATCACAGCGGCTTCTAGAAACAGCCGGGAAGCTGTCCGGCAGGATCAGCCCCTACTCTTTGGCTTCTCATATGACTAGCATTTTAGCAGCGGCTCCGTGTGTACGGAGCCTTTTTTTACGCCGCGCTATGGGGCTGGAGCGCCTGAAATTTAGAAGGAGAGGAAAGCCGGACTTTCTTTCCCGCTCCCGTTTCATTAAGATAAGAGATAGAACGAATATGATAAAAATGGAGTGGACAATTTGTTTTCCATCTGGTCCTTGAACCGCCTGAACCGCAAAGTGCTCCTGGGGCTCATTGTCATTGTGTTTCTATTGTCATGCCTGCTTGTTGCAGCCGGAGATTCCAAGAACCCGAGAGCGGCTGTGATTGAAATGGAACAGCAGTATATGACCAGCGCCCTGCTGATCAGCCGTGACGGAGCCGGAGACGGCTCCAGCGCCGTTTCCGGCGTCATGCCAGGGGTTCCGTTAATGATCTTCGCCCTGATCCAGCTGTTCGGGGAGGAAGACACCGCCTTTACCGCATACCGGATCATCCAATGTATCCTGCATGCCGTTTCTGTCTATCTGATATTCGTGCTGGCAAGGTACATGTTCAACACCACGACTGCACTGCTCGCTGCTATTATCTACGCCTTGTACTGGCCTGCCTACGGTCTCGCCCGGCTCATTCTGCCGGATATGACCATGCAGACACTGATGCTGCTGCTCGTATGCTCAGTAATTGCTGCATTAGAGCTGAGGCAGCTAGCCTGGTATGCAGCCGCCGGCGTACTGACCGCCGCCGTTGCCTGCTTCAATCTGCAAGCACTGCTGTATCCCGGGGTATTTCTGATCCTGTGGTATATTTACAAAAGTCCGATGAGATACATACTATGGGGTACGCTCCTGATCGCCGGCGGCTATATCCTTGTGCTGTCGCCATGGTGGCTTAGCCTGCCGCGATTTCAGAAGCTGATGTATCTCCCAGGTCCCTGGAATCTCGCACCACTATGGCTGGAAGCCCGATTTATTGAAGGGAATCCGCTCGTTCACCTGTTCCGCAGCGTCTTTGGAGGACTATCTACACGGTACGCGGGCCGTTTCGCCGACCCCGATACCCGGCGGGTTGTGCAGTCCGCGCTCGACTTCGTACGGCTGGTGCTGCTATATGCCGGTGTGGTCGGCCTGATCTGGTCTGTATGGAAATACCGGCTCAAGCGCCAGCTTCCGGTTCTGCTGACGCTGGGCTACTTCATCGCCGCCGAAGCGGCAGTTCCCAGCATTGACGGGACCGGCTTTCCGTACGGCGTATTTATTCTGCTATATACGGCGTTCCTGACTAATAAAGCCGTCATTTATGGACATAAGACCAGTCTGCTCCGCAGTCTGGAGCGCAGCCGGTAAGGCACGGCTTCGCTCGCAGCCGTGCCCGGGAGACCCGCTGTCTTGGTACTGTAGCATCACGTAGAAATGCATGTGCCTCACAGCTAACAATGATATTTATGGGAGGTTATGAATGATATGAGCATTATGCCTTTAAACCGCCGGAATGTGCCGGCAAGCCGTCTCGTGCTGGGATGCATGGGGCTTGGCGGAGATTGGGACGAAAGCCCGATTACGTCTTTGCATCTCAAAGAAGCCCATGAAGCCGTGGATGCCGCTTTGGCGGTAGGAATCAACATGTATGACCATGCGGACATCTATACGCGCGGCAAGGCCGAGGAAGTGTTCGGCCAGGTCCTGAAGGAACGTCCCGAGCTTCGGGAGAGCATGATTATTCAGAGCAAGTGCGGAATCCGTTTTGCGGAGCAGAACGGGGTGCCGGGGCGCTATGACTTCTCCAAGGAGCATATCATTCATAGTGTGGACGGCTCGTTGAAACGGCTTGGCATTGAATACCTGGACCTGCTGCTGCTGCACCGTCCTGACCCGCTGATGGACCCTTCCGAGGTCGCGGAAGCGCTGGAGGATTTGAAGGCATCCGGCAAGGTTCGTCATTTTGGCGTCTCCAATATGCATGCCGGCCAGATTTCACTGCTGCAGGCCTATACGAAGGAGCCATTCATCGTTAATCAGCTGCAGATGAGTCTGCAGCATCTGGGCTGGCTGGATGCAGGCGTTCATGTCAACCAGGAGGCTTTTCAGAACCATACGTTCCCGGCGGGCACGCTGGAATACTGTCAGCAGAACAACATCCAGATCCAGGCCTGGGGCTCTCTTGCCAGAGGCTTGTACACCGGACGAGCTGTGGAGCAGCTGCCCGAGGATATTCAAGAAACGGCTGCGCTGATCCAGCGCCTGGCTCAAGAGAAGGAGGCATCCCCGGAAGCCGTGCTTCTGGCCTGGCTGATGAAGCATCCGGCGGGCATCCAGCCGGTGATCGGCACCCGTAATCCGGACCGGATCCGCGCCTGCGGCGGTGCGGAGCTGGTTGAGCTGACGCGGGAGGAATGGTATTCCCTGTACGTAAGTGCGCGCGGCAAAGCTTTGCCATAAGCGGCATCCCGTACCGTTAAGAGCTGCACCTCCAGGACCACAAAATCCTGAGGGCAGCTCTTTTCTTTATGCTATTGGTCTATAGGTGCAGGCTTCCCGTCACGGTCTTCCTTGCAAGACATCAGCAATTTCCTTTGCCAGTCCGCTGCAATTCCGGTACACTGGGAGGGCTGTTTTTAAATTACAATGACAGGTGATTCACATATGACTCATTTCTTTAAGCGACCCTTCGGCAGTCAGCGGCGTGACCTTCCCTTTGCAGGGCTGACCTCCTCCCGCAGCAGCCGCGAGCTGGTGCGCAGTACAGACCGGGATGCTCCCTTCTTCCGCGGCCTGGAGGAGCAGGGGCTGTTCCTGAATGCAGCGCAGATTCAAGCGGTACGCCACGGAGAAGGCCCGCTGCTGACGCTGGCCGGAGCGGGCTCCGGCAAGACGTCCGTGCTGGTCAGCCGCGCCGGGCATCTCATTGCTGCCGGCGGAGCAGACCCCGGCTCCATCTTGCTGGTCACATTCTCCTCCAAGGCTGCAGCCGAAATGAAGGAGCGGATTCGGGCACTGCCGGGCATTCGCAATCGGGAGGCCGAGCAGGTAACAGCCCGGACCTTTCATTCGTTTTTCCTGTACATTTTGCGCACGCGCGGCTACCGGCAGGAAATTCTGAGCAATACCAGGCATCAGCAATTCATCGTGAAGCGGATTTTGCGGGAAATGGGCCTTGCGGACCGCTATGAGGCCGAGACGCTGTTATCGCTGTGGTCCGCCTATCGCCTGAACATGACAGGACTGGACGAGCTTCCGGCCAGCACCCCGGCAGAGGTGGAGACCCGGCAGGTTTTTGCCAGATATGAGACGTGGAAGGAAGAGCATGGCCAGATGGATTTTGACGATATTCTTGTCTGGGCCCACCGCCTTCTACAGAACGATCAGCCCCTGCTGCATTCACTGCAACGCCGCTTCCGTTACGTCATGGTCGATGAATTCCAGGATACCGGCCTGCTGCCCTATGAGCTTATCCGAATGCTTGTGAAGCCTCATAACAATCTCATGGTGGTGGGAGATGACGATCAGACCATTTACAGCTTCAACGGCGCCCGGCATGAGTTTATTCTTCACTTTGACCAAGCCTTTCCCGGTGCCAGGGTCATTACCCTGGACATCAATTACCGCTCGCTGTCGAGCATTGTGGGGCTGGGCAATGAGATCATCCAGCACAACCAGCTTCGGCGCCCCAAAACACTGCAATCCACCCGAAAAAGCGATCAGGTCCCGCTCTACCTCCGCCCCAATGATCCGGATGAGGAGGCCTCGCTCCTGCTGAGCTCGATCCAGGAGGCCGTAAATGAGAACCGCAGACCATACGGGGATTACTGTATCCTGTACCGGACCTCGCATAACAGCCGGGCCATATTCGAGCAGCTGGTGCTGGCGGGACTTCCGTTTATCCACTATGAGCAGAACGATCTGTTCTATGAGCAGTGGATGGTGAAGCCAGTGATGGAGCATCTGAGGCTGTCGCTCGATCGTCGCAATTTCCAGGCGCTGGGCGGGATTTTGCCAACGCTGTATATCAACCGGGAGAGAGGGATGGAGCATATCCTGCAGCAGGACACCCCCCGCCCCAAAAAAGGTCCCCTCTCCCATCTGCTCACCTTCCCCGGCTTGAAGGATTTTCAGATAGAGCAGGTTCGGGAGCGGTCGAAGCTGATTAAATCTCTGAAGCTCATGGAGCCGGCAGAAGCGATTCGGGAGATCCGGGTGCGGTTCTACGACAAATTTATGGAAGCCGACCGGGGCAAGGATCTGACGCTGCATAAGGAATTCATCCAGGAGGGACTGGATGAGCTGGAGGCGTCCGCCAAGCGGTTCAAGGATATTCCCTCCTTCCTTGCCTTCGTCGATGCATTGATTGAGGTTCACGGGGACATGATGCACCGCAAAAAGGATGAGCATGCCGACGCCATCAAGCTCATGACCATTCACAAGTCCAAGGGGCTGGAGTTTCCGGTGGTCTGCCTGATCGGCGCGTCTGACGGCATTCTGCCGCACACCTCCGCCCTGCAGGCTGCACAGCGCGACGACAGCCGCCCGCTCACGGCCCGGGAGCAGAAGGGCGACGAGGCGCTGGAAGAGGAGCGGCGGCTTGCTTATGTTGCCGTCACCCGCGCCCGTGATGAGCTGATCATCAGCTCGCCGGGCTACTACCGGGGACGGAAGATGGAGGTATCGCGCTTTCTTCAGAGCGTCTTCCACATCAAGGCGCAGCCGGAGAGCGGGGATGGACGCACTGGCAGCGGCGGCCCGGCTGCCAGCGACGGTGCGGGCAGGCGCTGGGCGCTGCAGCGCACGGACGCCGCGGCCCCCGCTGCCGGGCGGCGCGGTGCGAAGCCGGCAGGCCGCGGCGCGGCGCAG
>NZ_JAGFIP010000020.1:0-66251 GCF_017582705.1 Paenibacillus sp. F411 | reverse complement strand
GGAAGGGTTCCACGCGTACCCATCCCGAACACGAACGTTAAGCCTTCCAGCGCCGATGGTACTTGGACCGCAGGGTCCCGGGAGAGTAGGACGCCGCCAAGCAAAGAAGAAACCGTTACTGCAGCTAATGCAGTAACGGTTTTTTTGTGTTATCATCACAAGCGTCCATTGACAGTCTTGCTATCCTAGTGTACTATCTAACTATAACACTAACACAAGCAAGGGGTGGAAGTATGACCGGAAATAGCAATGAAGTGGTACTCAGTGCGAAATCAATTACCAAAACGATCGGCAATCGCAATATTGTCGATAACCTGTCTTTTGACATCCGTCGCGGCGAGGTGGTAGGTCTTCTCGGTCCGAACGGAGCCGGTAAGACGACGACCATTCGAATGATCGTTGGGCTGATCCGGATCTCGAAAGGGGATGTCACGGTGCATGGACACAGCATCCGCAGTGAATTTACACAAGCCATTTCCCATATCGGGGGTATCATTGAGAACCCGGAGTTTTATCCCTATATGAGCGGCTATGACAATCTGAGGCAGTATCAGCGGATGAGTGAAGGGATTGCAGAATCCAGACTGCACGAGGTCGTGCAGCTTGTAGGCTTACAGGATGCCATCCATAAAAAGGTTCGTTCCTACTCCCTCGGGATGAGGCAGCGCCTGGGTATTGCTCAAGCCCTCCTGCATAACCCGACCATCCTGATCCTCGATGAGCCGACGAATGGCCTTGATCCGGCAGGCATTCGCGAGATGAGAGATTATCTGAAGCAGATTGCCAAAGAAGAAGGGATAGCAGTCCTCGTTTCAAGCCATCTTTTATCGGAGATTGAGCTGATGTGCAGCCGTGTGGTCGTTATTCAAGAAGGCAGGCTGGTGACAGAACGGGTCATGGGCCAGGGGCAGAATCAGGAGGGCTGGGTCACAGTGTGCATTCGTGTAAATCAGGCTGACGCTGCCCTGGAGGTCATTCGGAGCATGCAGGAGGTTACGGTGCTGAATCAGCTTACAGACCAGCCGGAGCTGATCCTGAGGCTGAAAGACGACTCCATCCCTGTCATGGTACAGCGGCTGGTAGAGCATAAGATCTTTCTCTACCGGATCATCGAAGTGAAGGAAACGCTGGAAGAAGAATTTTTAAAATGGACGGGAGGCGGCCGTATTGCGTAGCTTTGTAAAGCTGACCATCAACGAATGGCTGAAGATGTTTAAAAAGAAAAGCTTTGTTCTCCCGTATGCTCTGCTGGCAGCCATGGCCTTTGGCATCGCATACCTGATCGATTCATTTGCCTCCGGCTCCAGTACGACATTGGAATTTGCCCAACTGGCCGTAAGCACCCAAGGAATGGGGCAGATGATGACTTTGCTGGCGATCGTATCTACAGCGGGTCTGGTGTCGATGGAATTCAGCTTCGGAACCATTAAGCTGCTGCTTGTCCGTGCACAAAGCCGCAGCAAGATCCTGGCCTCCAAGTATACAGCAATTTTGATGTATCTTGTGACGCTGGCTGCTTTCACGCTGGCAGCGGGGTTGGCGGCGGGAGCGCTCTTTTTTGAAGCATCGGGTGGAAATATGACCTTCATAGATTTGCTGTGGAGTACGCTCTACAGTCTGGTGTACACTCTCCTGTTTGTAACGATTACCTTTGTCGTCAGCATTGTGACCCGCTCCACCGGCGCAGCCATCGGCATCGGCATGTTCCTGATTGTGGCACAGGGTCTGGCAAACCAGCTATTAACCCGATACAATTGGTATAAATATCTGCCGTTCGTGAACGTAGATTTGTCCATATACAGGGATGGAGGAACAGGGCCTCTTCCGGGAATGTCACTAACCTTCTCGGCCTCCTTGCTGGCCGTATACCTGCTGCTGTTTCTGGCGGTCGGCTTCTGGACGTTTCACAAGCGTGATGTTGCATAAGCAGTAAAGCCAGGACGGGTGCAGCCCTTACCCAAGCGGCTGAAAGGAGAAGACCCCAGTGAGTATAGAATTTGACAACAACCTGCCCATATATATTCAGATTATGAATTACATCAAAAAAGAGATCATTACCGGCAAGCTTCAGTCGGGAGACAAAATCCCGTCTGTGCGTGAGCTTGCCTCCTTGCTGCAAATCAATCCCAACACCGTACAGCGTACCTTTCAGGAACTGGAGCGTGAAGAGATCGTGGAGACCAAGCGGGGGCTCGGCCGGTATGTCACAAGTGAGGAATCCAAAATCATGAGCATTAAAAAAGAAATGGCTGGAGATCTGATTCAGCATTTTATTACAGAAATGAAAGAGCTCGGATTTCAGGAGCAGGATATTCTGTCCATCGTCTCGGACGCATTCAGAACCGGAGAATTCAACGGGAGGAAGAGCTAATGGTAGAGCATCTGCTTCAATTCAAAGGGGCTTCCAAGCAATATGGCCGCAAGACTGCGCTGCAAGACATTTCCTTGACAGTCGGAAGCGGAAAAATTATCGGACTGCTGGGGAGTAACGGAAGCGGCAAAAGCACCCTGATGAAAATGGCCGCAGGTCTGCTCTCCCCTTCCTCCGGAAGTGTGGAGGTTCAGGGGCTTCCTGCGGGACCGAAGACAAAAAGTATGGTCTCGTTCATGCCAGACCGTCCGCTGACAGAATCATGGATGAAGGTGAAGGACGCGCTGATGTTTTACCGTGATTTCTACGTCGATTTTGATATGGAGAAAGCGACACATATGCTGGAGTTTATGAATCTGAAGCAGGAGGACAAGATCAGTGCACTGTCAAAGGGCATGAACGAGCGGCTTCAGCTGACGCTTGCGCTGTCCCGCAATGCTGCTCTGTACTTGCTTGACGAGCCGATTGGCGGCGTAGATCCGGTAGCGCGAGGCAAGATTTTGGATGCCATTGTGGAGTTTTATCATGAGGACAGCAGCATTATCATATCTACGCATTTGGTGCGGGATATTGAGCGGATTTTTGATGAGATTGTCTTTATCCGGGACGGTGAAATGGTCATGCATGAGGAAGTTGAGCAGCTGCGCTTAAAGCATGGCAAAAGTGTTGACGAGATGTTTAAAGAGGTGTTTGCGGAATGATTAGGCTACTGAAATATGACTGGAAACGGAATGGAAGAGCGGTGCTGGCTCTGATCACGGTGCTGGTTCTTCTGCAGGGCGTCATGCTTACGCTGAATAGTCTGGGGTACTGGAAGGATGAAGTGACATTGGTTCTTAGCATGGTGGCCTATGCCATGACGGGGGTCATCCTGCAAATCATTGTGTTTAAGACATTTGACCATAATATCCGCTCTTACAGCCGGCGCCTGCTTCCGGTCCCGGTATCCTCCGGGATGATCTCTACCGTTGTGCAGTCCTGGATGGCGCTGATCTTTATTGTGCTGCTGATAAGTGCTCATATTCTGGTGCTCTGGAGTGAGAATTGGCGGGCATTCATGCAGGTTGGCGTGTTACACTGGCTGGATTGGACTTTGATGATTCTTGCACTTTTGTGGCAATTTACTTCCTTTGTGGTTACGGTGCTCTTCTGTGTAACGGTGGCAAGAGTATTTTCTGCAAAAGGAGGCCTGTGGCTCGGCATTGCGCTGTCCATTGCGATTCCAAGCGTCGTTTCCTGGCTGGGTGACCGGATTGAAGGGGAACCGAACGCCTGGACGAACAAAATCTTTGTGCTCCAAATCGGTGTCCAGGAGTCTGCAGCCTCCCCGGTTAGACCCATCACGGAAATCCCCTGGGGACCGCTGCTTCTGGAGCTGATCGTGGTAGCCGTTCTTGTGTATTTCACGAAGAAGCTGATTGAGCGTAAAGTAGAAGTAAGCTAAAGCGCGCTTGATGTGAGAGAATACGATCATAACAGTTCCGGCAGCGCCCGGATTCCCTATCCCCTATGCCGTGCAAGGGCAGCAGATGCTGCCGCTGTACGGCAGGGGCTTTTTTGGCAGGATAAAGGGTGAGGCAAGGCTGGTAAGGGTGAATTTTGAAGCGGCATGAATATTCTCCAACAGCCCGGTTAAAAATGATAACGGAGCTCTTGGCAAATCATAAAAATATGCTATAATATTATCAAAGTCAAAGAAAGTCAAAGTCAGCGAAAAGGGATTCTAATGGTTTGCAGGTGGTTAAACATAACCAGGAGCAAGACTCTGTGCGACACGTGTAAGATGAAGACGGCTTAGCGTTTCAATCAGTGGAGGATGAACAACATGCGTAATATCTCGGATATTATCGAACAATATTTAAAGGGCAGTCTACAGGACAGTAAGGAAGGCACGATCGAAATTCAGCGGAATGATCTAGCCGAGCAATTTTCGTGCGTCCCTTCCCAGATTAATTATGTCATCCAGACCCGTTTCACCTTGGAGAAAGGGTATTTGGTGGAGAGCAAGCGAGGCGGCGGCGGCTACATTCGCATTCAGCGGATCGAGCTGCCTCAGCATACGGAGCTGCACCATCATCTACATCACAGTATCGGCAGCCATATAGACCAGACTGCAGCGGAAGGGCTGATCTACCAGCTGGAGGAATCCGGATTTCTGAGCAAGCGGGAGGCTTGTCTGATGCGGGGTGCGATATCCAGGGAGTGTCTGAATCTGAAGCTTCCTTATCGCGATGAGCTCCGTTCCCGGGTCATGAAGGCGATGCTGCTGTCGCTGCTGGGCAAGTAAACACGGTCTATTGTAGAGGGGAGAGTGAATGAGTATGGTGTGCCAGGAATGCGGAATCCGTCCGGCGACGCTTCATTTTACGAAGATTGTGAATGGCGAGAAGACGGAATTCCATTTTTGCGAGACCTGTGCGAGGGAGAAGGGGGAGATGATCCCCGGAACGGCGAATGGCTTCTCGATCCACAGCCTGCTCTCCGGCCTGCTGGATCTGGATCCATCGGGTAAAGGGCAGCTGTCCGGCGCCAAAGCACCTCAGGTTCCAAGGTGTGAGGAATGCGGGATGACCTATACCCAGTTCAGCAAGCTGGGCCGCTTCGGCTGCAGCTCCTGTTACAGCTATTTCTCGGATCGCCTGGATCCCTTGTTCAAAAGGGTGCACGGCAGCACCACGCATGTCGGCAAGGTGCCGAAGCGAAGCGGTGGACGCATTCAGACGAAGCGAAAGATCGCCGAGCTGAAAAAAGAGCTGCATGAACACATCGTTCAGGAAGAATTCGAAACGGCCGCGCAAATCCGCGACCAGATCCGGGAGTTAGAGAAGGGGCTGACCCCGTAGTTTAGTCGGTCTCTTTGCTTACAAGCTGCATTTATTTTAGTAGGAGGAATGCGTGATGTCGAATCTCCGGTTCACCGAACACGCACTCAGCGAGTGGATGCGCGGAAGCGGTCAGGATTCTGATATTGTCATCAGTACCCGGGTGCGGGTAGCACGCAATCTGCGTCAGCTTCCGTTCCCGCTGCTAGCGACCAACCAGCAGTCCGGTGAGGTGCTGAGCATCCTGACCGGGGTGATCCAGGAAGGGCTGTGCGAGGAGGGGACTCCTGCCTTTCACATCATCCATCTGGATGAGCTGGACGACCTGGATAAGAAGGTGCTTGTCGAGAAGCATCTGATCAGCCCGAACCTTGCCAATGAGTCGAGAAACGGGGCAGTCGTGTTAAACGACGATGAATCTATCAGTATTATGATTAATGAAGAGGATCATTTACGCATCCAGTGCCTGTATCCTGGCTTTCAGGTCATGGAGGCTTGGGAGAAGGCCACAGAGCTTGATGATGCTTTTGAAGAGAAGCTCGATTATGCGTTTGACGACAAGCGCGGCTATATGACGAGCTGCCCTACCAATGTCGGCACCGGTCTTCGAGCGTCAGTTATGATGCATCTGCCCGCGCTGGTCATGACCCAGCAGATTAATCGGATTCTGTCGGCGGTATCCCAGGTTGGCTTGACGGTGCGCGGAATTTATGGCGAGGGCAGTGAAGCACTCGGCAATCTTTTTCAAATATCGAATCAAATTACGCTCGGACAGACCGAGCATGAAATTATAGATAACCTGCACAGCGTCGTGCTGCAAATTATCGAACATGAGAAAAATGCGCGCGCGAAGCTGCTGAACGACTCCCGGCTGCGGATTACGGACCGGGTTATGAGATCATATGGCATTTTGTCCTATGCAGCTGTGATGGAGTCTAAGGAAGCTGCGCAGCGCCTGTCCGACGTTCGTCTTGGCGTGGATTTGGGTCTGCTGGACGGTCCGTCCAGCTCCGTGATGAATGAGCTGAACGTGATGACCCAGCCCGGATTTCTGCAAAAGAAATTCGGGGAGAGCATCCATCCGGGCGACCGGGACTCTTGCCGGGCGAAGCTGATTCGGCAGACGCTAAGCGGGCAGCAGCAGGAGCCTTGCTAAACCATTTTGCAAAATGACGGCGCTGCGTTTAAAATCAATACAACCATCAATCATGGAGGTGCAATACTTATGATGTTTGGCAGATTTACGGAACGTGCACAGAAGGTGCTCGCACTGGCTCAGGAAGAAGCAGTACGGCTTGGCCATAATAATATCGGTACAGAACATATTTTGCTCGGATTAATCCGGGAAGGCGACGGTATTGCCGCCAAAGCATTGATCGGTCTTGGACTGGGTCTGGAGAAGATTCAGGATGAGGTAGAGACCTTGATCGGACGCGGTCAGGAACAGCCGACGAATATTGCCTACACCCCAAGAGCGAAGAAGGTCATTGAGCTCTCGATGGATGAGGCGCGGAAGCTGGGCCACACGTATGTGGGCACCGAGCATATTCTGCTGGGACTCATTCGCGAAGGCGAAGGTGTGGCTGCACGGGTGCTGAACAATCTGGGCATCAGCCTGAACAAAGCGCGTCAGCAGGTGCTGCAGCTGCTTGGCAGCAGCGAAGCGGTTTCGAGCCATCACGGCCAGCCGCAAAATGTCAATACGCCAACGCTGGACAGCCTGGCGCGTGATCTTACAGCGATTGCGAAGGAAGGCAATCTGGACCCGGTAATCGGGCGCAGCAAGGAAATTGAGCGCGTTATTCAGGTGCTGAGCCGCCGGACGAAGAACAATCCGGTGCTGATTGGTGAGCCAGGGGTAGGTAAGACGGCAATCGCCGAAGGCCTGGCCCAGAAAATTATTAATAATGAAATTCCGGAAACGCTGCGTGACAAGCGAGTGATGACGCTCGATATGGGCTCCGTGGTGGCCGGTACGAAATATCGCGGTGAGTTCGAGGACCGCCTGAAGAAAATCATGGACGAGATTCGCCAAGCAGGCAATATTGTTCTGTTTATCGACGAATTGCATACGCTGATTGGTGCGGGCGGCGCAGAAGGAGCTATTGATGCCTCCAACATTCTGAAGCCTTCTCTGGCTCGGGGAGAGCTGCAGTGCATCGGGGCAACTACCCTGGATGAGTACCGCAAGTACATCGAGAAGGATGCTGCACTGGAGCGCCGCTTCCAGCCGATTACGGTGGATCAGCCGTCTCCGGAAGAGGCCATCCAGATTCTGTACGGTCTGCGTGACCGGTATGAAGCGCATCACCGTGTCAAAATTACCGATGAAGCGATTGAACAGGCGGTACGCTTGTCCGACCGTTATATTACAGACCGCTTCCTGCCAGATAAAGCGATCGATCTGATTGATGAAGCAGGCTCGAAGGTAAGGCTGCATACGTACACCATTCCACCGAACCTGAAGGATCAGGAATCTCGTCTGGAGGATATCCGCAAGGAGAAGGATGCTGCTGTACAGAGCCAGGAGTTTGAGAAGGCTGCGGCGCTCCGTGATACGGAGCAGAAGCTGCGTGAAGAGCTGGAAGTGACGAAGAACCAGTGGAAAGAGAAGCAGGGACGTACAGATTCCGAGGTAACTCCGGAGGATATTGCGGATGTGGTAGCCATCTGGACCGGTATTCCTGTGAACAAGCTGAAGGAAGAAGAGACCGAGCGCCTGCTGAACATGGAGCAGCTGCTTCACAGCCGGGTCATTGGCCAGGAGGAAGCCGTCAAGGCAGTCAGCCGTGCCGTACGCCGCTCCCGCGCTGGCCTGAAGGATCCGAAGCGCCCAATGGGCTCCTTCATCTTCCTCGGTCCAACCGGTGTAGGTAAGACTGAGCTTGCCCGTGCATTGGCAGAAGCCATGTTCGGCGATGAGAACGCCGTGGTGCGGATCGACATGTCCGAGTACATGGAGAAGCACTCGACTTCGAGGCTCGTTGGAGCGCCTCCAGGATATGTCGGCTATGATGAGGGCGGCCAGCTGACCGAGAAGGTTCGCCGCAAGCCTTATTCCGTCGTCCTGCTTGATGAGATTGAGAAGGCTCATCCGGAAGTGTTTAACATCCTGCTGCAAGTGCTGGAGGATGGACGCTTGACCGATTCCAAGGGCCGGGTTGTTGACTTCCGCAACACGCTGATCATTCTGACCTCTAACGTTGGAGCGGAAGCGATCAAGCGTAACTCTACCCTCGGCTTCACGGCATCGCTGGATGCGGGCCATGATTATAACAACATGAAGGGCAAGGTCATGGATGAGCTGAAGAAGAGCTTCCGTCCTGAATTCCTGAACCGGATTGATGAAATCATCGTGTTCCACTCCCTGGAAGAGAAGCACATCGGCGAGATTGTGACGCTGATGTCGGATGAGCTGAAGAAGCGGCTGCGTGACTTCAATGTGGAGTTCGAGCTGACCGATCAAGCAAAAGCATTCCTGGCGAAGGAAGGCTATGATCCGGCATTCGGTGCCCGTCCGCTCCGCAGAGCGATTCAGAAGCATATAGAGGATCGTTTGTCCGAGGAGCTGCTGAAGGGCAATATCTCCAAAGGAGATCAGCTGCTGATCGACGAGAGCGAAGGCGCGTTGACCGTAACCAAAACGCAGGCTGCCCCGGCGCAGCAGGAGTAACCCAAGTCATAATAAGATACAGGATCTCATCAGGCAGGAGAGTAAGAGTTGCCGGCGACAGCCGGCAGCATGCTCCTCTGCTGTGATCGCGATTGAAGAAGCAGGCCGATGCATGATGCGCGAAGGCCTGCTTTTTTTGTATATACAGTAAGGCTTTAGGAAAAACAGACCGATAATCAAGGAGAGGATTCCCGATTTGCCTTTACGTTGGTTTGTGATCAATGGTAAACTTTGAGTAATGCCTAATTCGCAAAAGACTTATGGTTTTTTGTAAAGGATGGTCATCATAAAGGAGAGAACATGGCTAAATCCAAAACCAAGTTTTATTGTACCGACTGCGGCTATGAATCGCCGAAATGGTACGGCAAATGCCCAGGCTGTCAGGCCTGGAACTCCATGGTGGAAGAAACCGAGACGGTAATCAAGACACAGGGCATGAATTCGCCCGTATTTCATAGTAAAGAGAAGCCCGTATCCATCCTGAATGTGGAGAGCGGCAAGGAGCCCCGGATCGAGACCGGCATTATAGAGCTGAACAGAGTACTCGGCGGCGGACTCGTCCCGGGTTCACTTGTGCTTGTCGGCGGTGATCCGGGCATCGGCAAATCAACCCTGCTTCTCCAAACCTCGAATCAGCTGGCTAATCGCGGGCTGCGGGTGCTGTATATCTCGGGAGAGGAATCGGTTCGCCAGACCAAGCTTCGTGCTGACCGCCTAGGGGCCTTATCCCCGGAGCTGTTTGTGCTTTGCGAGACGAATCTGGAGAGTGTGGAGGAAGCGATTGAAAGCGTGCAGCCGCAGTTTGTGGTCATTGACTCCATTCAGACGGTGTATCAGCCGGATATTTCAAGTGCGCCGGGAAGTGTATCGCAGGTGCGGGAATGTACCGCCCGGTTTATGCGGATTGCGAAGGTCAAGGGCATCGCTACAGTGCTCGTGGGCCACGTGACGAAGGAAGGAGCCATCGCGGGACCGCGGATGCTGGAGCATATGGTGGATTGCGTGCTTTATTTTGAAGGGGAACGCCATCATACGTACCGGCTGCTGCGCGCCGTGAAGAACCGCTTCGGCTCCACGAACGAGATGGGGATTTTTGAAATGGGTGAGGAGGGGCTGCGGGAGGTTGGCAATCCATCCGAGCTGTTTCTCTCCGAGCGTCCGCTGGGGGTGGCCGGCTCTACGGTGGTAGCGAGCATGGAAGGCACACGGCCCGTACTTGTGGAGCTGCAGGCTTTGATCTCATCGACTCATTTTCCGTCTCCAAGGCGGATGGGCACCGGGGTAGATCATCACCGGATGAATCTCATTATTGCGGTGCTGGAGAAAAGGATGGGCATGTTCCTGCAGAATCAGGACGCTTACCTTAATGTAGCCGGGGGCGTAAAGCTGGATGAGCCGGCTGTGGATCTTGCGATCGCAGTCAGCATTGCATCCAGCTTCCGCGATGTACCGACGAAGCCGTATGACGTCATCTTCGGAGAAGTCGGCCTGACCGGTGAAGTGCGGGCAGTGTCCCGTGCGGAGCAGCGGGTGAAGGAAGCGCAGAAGCTGGGCTTTAAACGGGTTATCCTGCCCGAGAAGAGCCTGAAGGGATGGAAGCATCCCAAGGGCATAGAAATTATTGGAGTTAATACGGTAGCAGATGCGTTAGCGGTTGCGTTAAATTAGGGGGCATACTAAGGTGAAAGAATCGGTTCAACTGGACAAAATGAATGAACTGCTGAAGCTGGTGGCACCGGGGACAGCTTTCCGTGACGGACTGGAGAACGTGCTGCGCGCCAAAACCGGGGCCCTGCTCGTGGTCGGCTACAGTCCAGAGGTGATGGAGGTTGTAGACGGAGGCTTCTCCATCAATTGTGACTTCTCGCCGAACTACTTGTATGAGCTGGCCAAGATGGACGGTGCGATTATTCTGAGTGAGGATTTAAGGCGGATACTGTATGCCAATACCCAGCTCATTCCGGACTCCTCGATCTCCTCCATCGAAACCGGAATTCGGCACCGTACTGCAGAACGGGTGGCGAAGCAGACGGGGAAGCTGGTGGTGTCCATCTCCCAGCGCCGGAACATTATTACGCTGTATCAGGGCTCGATCCGTTATTCTCTGAAGGAAATTGGCGTCATCCTGACCAAAGCGAATCAGGCTATTCAGACACTGGAGCGTTACCGGGTGGTGCTGAACCAGTCGCTGACGAACCTGTCCGCCTCGGAATTTGAAGAGCTGGTTACAATCCACGAAGTCGTAAATGTTATTCAACGGGTCGAAATGGTGTTAAGGATTAAGAAGGAGATTAAACGGTATATCAATGAGTTGGGTAACGAAGGCCGTTTGATCAGTATGCAGATGGAAGAGCTCGTCAGCAACATTGAAGAGGAAGCCTGGTTCCTGTATGCCGATTATGCCAAGGAGTACAGCGAGGAGAACGTCAGAGAGATTATTCATGCATTGAAGCGGCTGGATGACGAGGAGCTTCTCGATATTAATCTCATTCTTCGGCTGTTGGGCTATCCCTCCTCCACAGCTACCGCCGATGAGGAAGTGCTTCCCCGGGGCTACCGCATCCTGAATAAAATCCCGCGGCTGCCGAATGTCATTATTCGTAATCTGGTGGATACATTTGAGGATTTGCCGAGCATTATGGCGGCGAGCATTGATGAGCTCGATGAAGTGGACGGCATCGGAGAGGTGCGGGCGCGCACGATTAAAGAAGGTCTGAAGCGTCTGCAGGATCAAGTATTTATTGACAGACAAATGTAAATATCATACAATCTATTAACGTGATGTAAAATCTAACGAGGTGAACAACCCATGACGAAATCAATTCCGAACATGTTTACTTTAGGTAATCTGTTTCTCGGAATGATTGGCATAATTCTTGCGGTAAACGGTAACACCAGCACAGCGGCTATTATGATTATCGTCGCTATGCTGCTTGACGGACTGGATGGCAGAGTGGCTCGCGCCCTCAATGCGCAGAGTGATTTTGGCAAAGAGCTGGATTCCCTGTCTGACATCGTATCGTTTGGCGTAGCACCGGCGCTCATTATGTATTCCGTAGCTTTTATGGATATGAACAGTGCGCTGGCCTGGACTGTAACCGCGGTCTTTCCGATGTGCGGAGCGCTCCGACTGGCACGATTCAATGTCCGCCCGGGTATTCCGGGATATTTCATCGGGCTGCCAATTCCGGCGGCGGGCGGTGTACTGGCTACACTGGCTCTGTTCCACGAAGAAATTTCAGCGCCCTATATGATGATTGCCATGCTGCTGCTCTCTTATCTGATGATTAGCCGTGTGAAATACCCGAACTTCAAGAAGATCGGCCTTCCGAAGAAGGCGATCAAGTTTACGCCGCTGGTCGTTATTGCTGCGGTCGCTGTAGCGGTGTTCTTTCCGGAGCAGACCTCTATGCTGATCTTTGTACCCTTGGTGCTGTATGCAGGCTTTGGCCTGAAGCAGAGTGTGCAGCGTCTCATTCGCGGCCGCCGTATGAAGCGGAATTCTGAGGAAGAGGCGTATCGTTCTTCGGACCGGTAATGCCATCTGTGACCATGTATAGCGTTACTCGGATCCATACCGACATATCCACGAATGAATAAAAAGCATTTATTTCCTGTCCTTGAACGTAAGGGCAGAGAAATAAATGCTTTTTTTGCTTAGAACATCTTTACGATAGATTGAACAATCCCAGCGTCGAGCATTTCTTGGATTCCTTGTTGAGTACTTCCTCCAGCTGAATATCGAGCAGGTTGGCCATAGCAGACATATAAAACAAATTGCGCCCCAGCTCAGAGCTTACAGCCTCCCGGCAATTCTCGCACAAGCTTCCCTCGATATGAGTGCCGGCATGCGCTCTGGCCGATTCAAGATCGGTCCCGGCGTCAAAGCTTTGTTTGGTGGCATGCAGCTCAATACAACCGCATTCCGTGATCGCTTTGGTGACAGCCCGGTTAACGGAAGCACTGCTTTGGCCATTCTTGGAGAGGACGTCCAGCAGACTGCGGTGGCGGAGCAGCAATTCGGAGACCTGATCCTGAAAGGCCTGTAAATTAGGAGCGTTCATCGTTTAACATCCACCTCGATTTGTTGATATAGTTGCATTCATTATAGTCCACCCCATCTAGGGATTCAACCTGGCCAGCTTGCCGGGAATCGGCTTGAACCGGGGATTCTCTCCGTCATGCCCTGATATGCCCTGAAAGTCAGCCACATGACCGCGCATTTTCCTCTTCCAATAAAATTTTACATTTCTATACGATTATCCATTGGAAAATCAGACCATACTGAGTGCTATAAGTTGACACTATTTTGTTAAAGGAGGTGCGCCGGACCTATGTTAAAAAAAGCTATCTTAGTATTCACCTTACTGTGCGGGGCATGGTGCGGAAATTCGTTATATGAGTGGCTGGAGCCATCGTTTCCCGAGCTGGGGCTCGTATTTGGCCAAGGCATGCTGGGAGGGGGAAGCGGGGTGTTTGCTCTCTTGGGTGCGCTGCTGTTCGGGATGAGCGGGACGCTTCTGGCCGACCGATTCGCCGGAAGGCTGCAGGGAGTGATTGCTGCCTGCGCAAGAGTGCCTATGAACGAGCTGGCTGCCGGTATGGCGGGTCTATTGGGAGGCCTGCTGCTGTCGCTGCTCCTCTCCCCAGGCCTTGCCTGGCTGGGCCAGGGAGGACGCCTGCTTCAGGTCGGCCTGACGCTGCTGGGAGGCTATGCGGGCTACCGGATCGGCCTGGAGAAGAAGGACGAGCTGGCATCCTTCTGGATGAGCGGCCGCTGGAGTCAGAGCGCCGAACCGGAGCCGAGCTGGTTCGAGGAGCATAAGATTCTGGATACCAGTGTCATTATTGACGGCAGGATTGCTGATATTTGCAAGACCGGGTTTATTGAGGGGACGATTGTCATTCCTGAGTTTGTGCTGGAGGAGCTGCAGCATATCGCGGATTCATCTGACCTGCTGAAGCGCAATCGGGGACGGCGGGGACTGGATATTTTGAACAAGATCCAGAAGGAGCTGGACGTCAAGGTACTCATCTATGAAGGAGACTTTGAAGACATCTCCGAGGTGGACAGCAAGCTGGTCAAGCTGGCAAAGGTGCTTCAGGGCAAGGTGGTAACCAACGATTTCAATCTCAACAAGGTATGTGAGCTGCAGGGCGTGTCGGTGCTGAACATCAATGATCTGGCGAATGCGGTGAAGCCGGTCGTGCTGCCAGGCGAGGAAATACTCGTGCAGATCATCAAGGATGGCAAGGAGCACGGTCAGGGCGTGGCTTATCTGGATGACGGGACGATGATCGTCGTGGAAGGCGGACGGGATTATATCGGCAACATGATGGAGGTGCTGGTCACAAGTGTCCTTCAGACCTCGGCGGGACGGATGATTTTTGCGAAACCGAAACTGTTGGAAAAAGCGCAGTAAACAGGTATGATGGAACATGTACCTATACTGCGCGCCGCAGCAGGGATGACAGGCAAGCTTCTCTAAAGCGGGGCATTTTGGAACAGGGGTTTTGATATGTTTACGGGCTTCGGAGCCGTGATTGTAGCGGCAGGAAAAGGTTCAAGAATGGGCACCCGGGAAAGCAAGCAGTTTCTGGACATTGGCGGCAGGCCAATTGTGGTCCAGACCCTGGATATATTTAACCGCCTGCCATGGATGGAAGAAATCGTGCTGGTGACGGGGGAAGACGATGTGCCGCGCTGTCAGGACTGGATCTCGGAGTACGGATTGGACAAGGTCAAGGCTGTCGTCCCCGGCGGCCGGGAGCGTCAGGAGTCCGTGTATCTCGGGATCCTGCAGCTGCACAGTGAATGGGTGATGATCCATGACGGGGTACGTCCCTTCGTGACGCACGAGGAGATCGCAGCCTGCAGGGATACCGCGATCCGGGAGGGAGCGGCTGTGCTGGCCGTGCCTGTGAAGGATACGATCAAGCAGGTCAACGGGCAGGGCCTGATTACGGGCACACCGGCCCGTCAAAGTCTGTGGGCTGTGCATACGCCGCAGGCTTTTCGTCTTGCTGATTTGCTGCGAGCCCACGAGACGGCACAGCAGGACGGCTTTACGGCAACGGATGATGCGATGCTGCTGGAGCATCTCGGGCTGCCGGTGGCGATTACAGAGGGCAAATACAGCAATATCAAAATTACGACGCCGGATGATCTGGTGCTGGCGGCGTTGATGACACGAAACAAGGAGGAGTCGGATTCATGATTCGCGTAGGCCAGGGATTTGATGTGCATCAGCTGACGGAGGGCAGACCCTGCATTATCGGCGGGGTGCATATTCCGTACGAGAAGGGACTGCTGGGGCATTCCGATGCCGATGTGCTGCTGCATGCTTTGAGTGATGCGATTCTCGGCGCATTAGGTCTGGGCGATATTGGCAGACATTTTCCGGACACTGATCCCGCTTTTAAGGATGCCGACAGTCTGAAGCTGCTGGAAGAGGTGTGGAGCATGGCCAAGGAGAAGGGCTATTCGCTGGGGAATGCGGACTGTACCATTATTGCACAGAAGCCGAAGATGGCGCCGTACATCCCGCAGATGGCCGAAATTATGGCCAAGGCCATGAATGCCGAGCCGGAGCAGATCAATGTGAAGGCGACGACGACCGAGCAGCTGGGCTTTACGGGACGGGGCGAAGGCATTGCCGCGCAGGCGGTTGTCTGTCTCGTTTCAGATATGCTATCATCTTGAGCAAAGAAATCATTCAATATTTTACCAAAAAATGAATATGCCTACGGAGGAATCATCCATGACTGAAGAAGTCCGCGTCCGTTATGCGCCGAGTCCAACCGGACATCTACATATCGGCAATGCCAGAACGGCGCTGTTTAATTATTTGTTTGCCCGCAAGCATGGCGGGAAATTCATTATCCGGATCGAAGACACAGACGTGAAGCGCAACGTGGCCGGCGGCGAGGAGAGCCAGCTGAAATATTTGAAATGGCTCGGCGTGCAATGGGATGAAAGCGTGGACGTAGGCGGCGCCTACGGCCCTTACCGCCAGACCGAGCGCCTGGACCTGTACCGCACCTACTGGCAGGACCTGCTTGACCGCGGCCTGGCATACTACTGCTACTGCACAGAGGAAGAGCTGGAGCAGGAGCGGGAGGAGCAGATGGCCCGCGGTGAAACGCCGCGCTACTCCGGTAAGCATCGGAATCTGACAGAAGAGCAGCGCGCAGGCTTTGAGGCTGAGGGCCGGGTACCGAGCATTCGCTTCCGTGTTCCGGACGAACGCATTTATACCTGGGATGACATGGTGAAGGGCACGATCTCCTTCAACAGCAAGGAAACCGGCGACTTCGTCATTGTGAAAAAAGACGGCATCCCTACGTACAACTTTGCTGTAGCGCTGGATGATTCGCTGATGAAGATCAGCCACGTGCTTCGCGGCGAGGATCACATCTCCAATACGCCGCGTCAGCTGATGATCTACGAAGCGCTGGGCCTGACTCCGCCGCAGTTCGGTCATATGACCTTGATTACGAATGAGCATCACAAGAAGCTGAGCAAGCGGGATGAGTCGATCATCCAGTTTATCGAGCAGTATGACCAGCTGGGCTATTTGCCGGAGGCGCTGTTCAACTTCATCGCGCTGCTGGGCTGGTCCCCGGAAGGCGAGGAGGAAATTCTCTCCCGGGAGCAGCTGATCGAGATGTTTGATGCAAACCGTCTGTCCAAGAGCCCGGCTGTATTCGATACGAAGAAGCTGGAGCATCTGAACAATGCTTATATCAAGCAGGCGGACCCGGATGTGGTGGCGAATCTGGCGATTCCTCACCTCCAGAAGGCCGGCCGTCTTCCTCAGGAGCTGGATGCACAGGAAGAGTCTTGGGCACGCGCTTTGGTTGCCCTGTATCAGGAGCAGCTGACATCCGCTTCAGAAATTGTTGAATTATCCAGCGTATTTTTCCGCACTCATCTGGAAATGGATGAAGAGGCGGCAGAGATTATGGCAGGAGAGCAGGTGCCTGCTGTGCTGTCCGCACTTCGCCAGAAGCTGGAGGCAAGCGAGACATTTACCGCTCAGCACATCGCTGCCCTGATTAAGGAAGTGCAGAAGGAGACCGGCTTTAAGGGCAAGCAGCTGTTCATGCCGATCCGGGTAGCATTGACCGGGCAGACGCATGGCCGGGATTTGAATCAGACCATCTGGCTGCTGGGCAGAGATCGGGTGCTGGTGCGCCTTGAATCCCAGATCAAGGGCTAGGCTTGCAGCCTGGGCATGGAGACCTCTTGCCACAGCGTCTTCTTTTGAGTAGAATATAGAGCAGTATCAAGGTACGAAGTCATAATGAAACAGCAATGATCAGGAGAAGTACGCGTGAATGAAGGCGGATTACAGAGAGGATTGCGGGAGTGATGGTCATGCCAGGCATGGCTCCTCCAGGCTGAAAGCGATCCACTGCCGAGAGCGGAAATGCGCCTGGGAGCTGCATTGTTGAAGCGGTTTTTACGTTAGACAATGCCGGTCGTCCCCGTTACGGACTGGAGTGGAATCCGGGGTTTACCCTTGTTGGCGCTGTCAAGACGGCAGCTGATCAGGGCGTGCCAGGATTCAAGCAGAGTGGGACCGCGTAATCGACGTCTCTGCAGCGAGAGCTGCAGGGGCGTTTTTTGTTTTATATTTTGCAGACAGCGGGACGGTAGTGGTAAAGAGAGAGGGGGAGGACCATGTTCAAGCAGATGAAGTCGGATATTCGCACGGTGTTCGAGAACGATCCGGCCGCCCGTGGGTGGTTTGAGGTTGTATTCACGTACTCCGGACTTCATGCCCTGTGGGCGCACCGGGTGGCTCATGCGTTGTTCAAGAGACGATGGTACACGCTGGCCCGCGTCATTTCACAGATCAGCCGGTTTATGACCGGCATTGAGATTCACCCTGGTGCGCGCATCGGCCAGCGGCTGTTTATCGACCATGGAATGGGTGTAGTGATTGGGGAGACCTGTGAGATCGGCGATGATGTTGTCATTTATCAGGGAGTTACCCTGGGGGGCACGGGCAAGGAAAAGGGGAAACGGCATCCGACCATCGGCAGCAACGTGGTTGTCGGCTCTGGCGCCAAGGTACTGGGCTCCTTCTCCATTGGGGATAATTCCAATATCGGCTCCAATGCCGTCGTGCTCCGGGAGGTGCCGGCGAACAGCACGGTGGTGGGCAACCCGGGCAAGGTCGTGAAGCAGAACGGAGAGCGGGTGCGGGATCGGCTGGATCATACCCGGCTGCCGGATCCGGTGGTGGATATGCTGCGAACGATGCAAAAGGAAATTGATGAGCTGCGCGAGGAGCTGAGCCGCCGTCAGGAGACGGGGTCTGGGTCCGGTGATCCCGCTCGTGAACCTCTGGAGGCAGCGGTGCATAAAGATTTACAAAAGCGATAGGACGAAAGGAATGTGACCCTAACCATGGCACTTCACCTGTATAATACACTAACCCGCAAGAAGGAAGCTTTTCAGTCCAATGAACCTGGCAAGGTCAGCATGTATGTGTGCGGCCCGACCGTATACGACTATATTCATATCGGCAATGCGCGCCCGATGATCTTTTTTGATGTGGTGCGCGGTTATTTGGAGCAGCAGGGCTATGCTGTGAATTATCTCGTTAACTTTACCGATGTGGATGACAAAATGATCCGCAAGGCGGAGCAGACCGGAACGACCGTGCCGGAAGTGGCAGAAAAGTTTATTTCTGCTTATTACGAGGATCTGGACGGCCTGGGCATTCCGCGGGCAACGCTGAACCCGCGGGTGACAGAGAACATGAAACCGATCATCGGGTTCATCTCGGAGCTGATCGACAAGGATTTCGCTTATGAGAATGGTGGAGACGTATTCTACCGGACGCGCAAGTTTCAGGACTATGGAAAGCTCTCTCAGCAGAACCTGGATGAGCTGCAATTCGGCATCCGGATCGAGGTAGACCGGCGCAAGGAGAATCCGGAAGACTTCGTGCTGTGGAAAGCAGCCAAGCCCGGTGAAATTTCCTGGGATAGCCCATGGGGAAGCGGCCGCCCGGGCTGGCATATTGAATGCTCGGCCATGGCCCGCCGGTACTTGGGGGATACGCTGGATATTCACGGCGGCGGCCAGGATCTCCAGTTCCCGCACCACGAGTGCGAGGTGGCTCAGTCGGAAGCCTTGACGGGCAAGCCGCTGGCGAACTATTGGATGCATAACGGCTACATTCGAATCAACAATGAGAAAATGTCGAAATCACTCGGTAACGGTGTGCTGGTGCGGGAGCTGCGGAATCAATATACGAAGGAAGCGATTCGCTATTTCATGCTCTCGACACACTACCGCAACCCGCTGAATTTCAGTGATGAGGTGATGGATCAGGCACAGAGCAGCATTGATCGGATCAGCAATGCAGCCGGCAACATCCGTCACCGTCTGGAGCTGGCTGTGTCTTCACCGGATGGACATCCCAGCGAGACGGTTACTAAGAGAATGGCTGCTGTGCTGGCGGAGTTCCATCACAAAATGCAGGATGACTTCAATACACCGGACGCCATCACAGCGATGTTCCAATGGGCAGCAGAAGCCAATCAGCTGCTGCAGCAGACCTCCATCCCGTCAGAGGACCTGAAGCTTGCGCTGGCTGCCTTTGAAGAGATGAACGGGGTGCTTCGCATCGTGGACACACCGGCAGAAGAGCTGCTGGATGAAGAGGTTGAGCAGCTCATCCGCGAACGTGTAGAGGCCCGCAGCAGCAAGAATTGGGCGAGAGCCGATGAAATTCGCGATTTGCTGGCAGCTCGGGGCATCCTGCTGGAGGATACGGCGCAGGGGATGCGCTGGCGGCGTAAATGAGCGGCGGTCCTATGCAGGGACAGGACGGATGGTTTCCTTATCCGTCCTCCCGCCCTCTCCGCTTAATACCGCCGATTGTACTGGCGTATATAGGAGATGCTATATATGAGATGGCAGTTCGCCAGTATTTGATTTCCAAGCCGGGCTTGCGGCCGAATCACCTGCACCGGGCTGCAACCAGCCTGGTCTCCGCCCGGGCCCAAAGCGCAATTCTAAGCTTTCTGGAGTCCCGGTTAACGGAAGAGGAGAGAGATGTGGTCCGCCAGGGACGGAATGCCAAGTCCGGCAGCGTACCCAAGAATGCCGATGTACTGGAGTACAGGCATGCTACGGCGTTTGAATGTCTGGTAGGCTATCTGTATTACGCCAATCAGCATGACCGGCTTCGGGAGCTGATCGGCCAAGGTATTGAATACAAAGAAAATCATGTCGAATCATAAATGTCGAATCATGAAATAACCCAGCCGCCGACCTGCAGCACTCGCAGCATTGGCAGGCATCAGGAGGAAGCTGTTATGCAGGAAGAAGAAATCATTGCCGGGAAGCACTCGGTAACAGAGGCGCTCCGTTCGGGACGCACCATCAATAAAATATGGATTGCTGAAAATGCACAAAAGCATCTGACGCAGCCCATCATTGCTGAAGCCAGAAAAGCGGGGATCGTCATTCAAAATGTGGACAAGCGCAAGCTGGACCAGATGGTGCCCGGCGTGCAGCACCAGGGTGTTGTAGCCCAGGCAGCCCCATACGCGTACGCAGAGCTGGATGACCTGCTCAAGCGTGCTGAAGAGAAGGGGGAAGCGCCCTTCCTTTTGCTTCTCGATGAGATCGAGGATCCTCACAATCTGGGCTCCATCCTGAGAACCGCAGACTGCACGGGCGTTCATGGCGTCGTTCTGCCCAAGCGCCGGTCTGCCCAGGTGACAGCCACGGTATCCAAAACCTCGGCCGGAGCAGTAGAGTACGTTCCTGTCGCCCGCGTGACGAATCTTGCGCAGACGATTGAGCAGCTTAAGGAAATGGGTGTATGGATCGTAGGCACGGCCGTGGATGCAGCGGAGGATCTTTTTGAATCGACGGTATTCGACGGACCGGTTGCTATTGTTATTGGCAACGAAGGCAAAGGCATGGGGCGGCTGATCCGGGAGAAATGTGACGTGCTGGTCAAGCTTCCAATGTCCGGACAGATCAACTCCCTCAACGCTTCCGTAGCGGCAGGAGTCATTATGTACGAGGTGCTCCGCCGCCGCCGCGCCAAGGGGTAACGGGAAGATGGCCGATTGGCGGGATGTACTGCTGGTCGACGGCTATAATATGATCGGCGGCTGGCCCTTTCTGGCGAAGCTTGCCAAGGTCAGCATGCAGGAGGCGCGGGATGGCCTGTTGGAGAGGCTGGCGGACTATCAGGCTTTTTCGGGACTGCGCGTTATTGCGATTTTTGATGCTTATCTGGTGCCGGGGATCGGCAAGTCGTTTACGCAGGGGAAGGTGCAGGTGTATTTCACCAAGGAAAAAGAAACCGCTGATGAGTGCATCGAGCGCCTGGTAGTGGAGTTCAGCCATCGTCGACGCAAGATCTATGTCGCGACCAGCGATCTCATGGAGCAGCATGTTATTTTTGCGCTGGGCGCGCTGCGGATTCCGGCACGGGAGCTGCTAAGCCAGATCGAGCAAAGCGAGCAGGAGGTAAAGCGCCGGATCAGAGAGGACCGGGAGCGTTCACAGCGAAACACCCTGGAAGGCAAGGTTTCCGATAACATTCTTCAACAGCTGGAGCGCTGGCGGCGTGAGAAATAAAGACCGTTTAAAGACATCAAGCAGCACTTTACAGTTATGTTATTAATGTTCTAAAACAGGGATACTGTGGTTGACGGTCTGAAAGGCATCATATATACTTGTCATATATTTCAAGCGAGTGACGGGCTACCGTGCGTTCCGGGCCGGAGGGATTCTATTGAGTGTCGACCTCAAGGAAGTCATATTATTGTCGAGGTATGATGTTGCTAGTGATGAAGACATTGTCGAGGCGGTCCGTGAAGGTGAAATCGGGGCGTTGGAATATCTGATCAATAAGTACCGGAATTTTGTTCGTGCCAAGGCGCGCTCTTACTTTCTTATCGGCGCCGACCGAGAGGACATCGTTCAGGAAGGCATGATCGGTCTGTACAAGGCTATTCGGGATTTTAAGGGAGACAAGCTGTCTTCATTTAAAGCGTTTGCGGAGCTGTGCATTACACGGCAGATCATTACGGCCATCAAGACGGCTACGCGTCAGAAGCATATTCCCCTGAACTCCTATGTATCCTTGGACAAGCCGATTTATGATGAGGATTCGGACCGGACGCTGCTGGATGTCATTTGCGGCACGGCGGTGTGTGATCCGGAAGAGTTAATTATTAACCAGGAAGAGTTTGTCGGGCTGGAAGATAAGATGTCAGAAATTCTGAGCGACCTTGAACGCAAAGTACTCATGCTTTATTTGGACGGCCGCTCTTATCAGGAAATTGCCGTGGATTTAAGTCGTCATGTTAAGTCGATTGATAACGCCCTTCAGCGTGTAAAGCGGAAGCTGGAGCGATATTTAGAGGTGCGGGATCATTGATTGCGGAAGGGGAAGGCTCGGATTCGGGCCTTTTTTTGTTAGTGTGGGCTCTTGCAAAGGTTTCGTCTGGAGCGAGATTGACCATAATGGAAAGTAATGCATCCTTGGGATCAGAGAGAAAAAGGCTTGAAATGGCGAGTTCCATGTGATAAAGTGTTTCAGGTAGGCCTAAATTCGCGTTTTCATGAATGATCGCAGGAGCACCTAAAGCTCTAGCGGTTTATTCAGAATATGAGCAGGTACTGATTTTTTTTATTTGTGCAGGCTTATGTTCCGCGGGAATATTGGTGATCCGTCTTTATTCGGATAGCCGGTATTTCTACTAGGATTAATATCGGTTCTTCTGATGAAGAAGGACGTCTTCGGGAGGTGTACATCATGCGGGTAATTATCACTTTGGCTTGTACAAGCTGCAAACAAAGAAACTACACAACCACCAAAAACAAGCGAAATCACCCCGACCGCATGGAGATGAAGAAATTTTGCAAGTTCTGTAACGAGCAAACTCCTCATCGCGAAACCAGATAGTTTTTTGGAGGTGTAGTCGGCGTGAAACGTGGTTTCAAGTCTCTGTTTTCCTTTTTCTCTGAAAGCTGGGGTGAACTTAAAAAAGTTCGCTGGCCCAATCGTAAAGAATTGACAAACTACACGTTGATCGTTATCGGCACCATTGCGTTTGTCACTGTTTATTTTTGGGTTCTAGACATCGGCATCTCCGCTGTGATCGAAGCGATAATTTAGAAGGGTCCCAGGTGGCTTGATATGGAAAAAAGATGGTACGTAGTTCATACCTACTCTGGGTATGAGAATAAGGTCAAAGCCAATTTGGAAAAACGCGTCGAGTCCATGGGCATGGAGGACAAAATATTCCGCGTTCTTGTTCCGATGGAAGAAGAAGTGGTAGACAAGGACGGTAAGAAGAAGACCGTCATGCGTAAAGTTTACCCGGGATATGTCTTGGTCGAAATGATTCAAACGGATGACTCCTGGTATGTTGTTCGCAACACGCCTGGGGTAACGGGATTTGTCGGATCGACAGGTTCGGGCTCCAAACCCACAGCTTTGCTTCCAGAAGAGGTAGAACAGATTCTGAAGCATATGGGCATGGCAGAACCGAAGCCGAAGATCGAGTTCGACATCAAGGAATCCGTTCGGATCAAGGTAGGTCCTTTTGCGAATTTTGTGGGCTCCGTGGAAGAAATCTTGGTTGAGAAGAGTAAGCTGAAGGTGCACGTCAACATGTTTGGACGGGAAACCCCGCTGGAGTTGGATTATACTCAAGTGGAGAAGATATAAGGTTTCTTGTGGGAGGGCGCTACAAGGCGTCCGAGTACCACTATTGATGCAAGGAGGTGTCTCACATGGCTAAAAAGGTAATCAAGGTTGTTAAACTGCAAATTCCTGCAGGTAAAGCGAATCCAGCTCCTCCAGTAGGTCCGGCATTGGGTCAAGCGGGTGTCAACATCATGGCATTCTGTAAAGAATTCAACGCTCGTACTGCTGATCAGGCTGGCCTCATTATTCCGGTTGAAATCTCGGTATTCGAGGATCGTTCCTTTACATTCATCACTAAAACTCCACCGGCTGCTGTTCTGCTGAAGGTTGCTGCTAAGATCGAAAAAGGATCCGGCGAACCGAACAAGAAGAAGGTTGCAACGGTAAAGCGTGACGCAGTGCGTCAAATCGCGGAGCAAAAGATGGAAGACCTGAACGCTGCATCTGTTGAAGCTGCAATGCTGATGGTTGAAGGTACTGCCCGCAGTATGGGTATTACAGTTGAAGACTAGGTTCTATTGATCTTTACCCCGGACTTGATCCGGAATATGTGGGAGGACATTCCGCTAATACCACAAAGGAGGAACATTTAACATGGCTAAACATGGTAAGAAATATGCCGAAGCTGCCAAGCTGATTAACAGCGAAGCAACTTACGAGCCTTTGGAAGCCGTTGAACTGGTGAAGAAGGCAGCAACTGCCAAATTCGACGAGACGGTCGAAGCGGCTGTACGTTTGGGCGTTGACCCGCGTAAACAAGACCAGGCTGTCCGCGGTGTTGTAGTCCTGCCTCACGGCACGGGTAAAACACAGCGCGTACTGGTATTTGCAAAAGGTGAAAAAGCGAAGGAAGCCGAAGCGGCTGGCGCTGATTTTGTTGGCGATCAGGACATGATCAACAAAATCCAACAGGGCTGGTTCGAATTCGACGTCTGCGTAGCTACACCTGATATGATGAGTGAAGTAGGTAAATTGGGCCGTCTGCTCGGCGGTAAAGGTCTGATGCCTAACCCTAAAGCCGGAACGGTTACTTTTGATGTTGCCAAGGCTGTTCAAGAAATTAAAGCCGGTAAAATCGAGTATCGTCTGGACAAAGCAGGTCAAATCCACGCGCCAATCGGCAAAGTGTCCTTTGATGCGGCTCAACTGAACGACAACCTGAAAGCTTTGGTTGACGCTCTGAACCGCGCGAAGCCAGCGGCTGCTAAAGGTGTATACCTGAAGAACATCGCGATCTCTTCGACGATGGGACCTAGCGCACGCGTGAGCACAGCTAGTTACAGATAATAATTGCCATTGACTTTTGTCATGGACATTGATATGCTGTAACAGTTGTCATGAAGATGACTTGTTATTACATTCGAATATGCTTACCGTAGACAGTAGGTGCCGTTAGCAGGCTTAATCTCCTACCGAGGTGTTATGATAGAACGTCAACAGCTATGCCGATGATTCGGTATAGTGATGATTCATCAGGCCTTCGTGATTCTACGGAGGCTTTTTTGATGCCCGTAGGATGGGAAGTGTGACTTTCCAGCTAACCATACAATCAGGAGGTGTAAATATTGGCAAACGCAAAAGTGATTCAATCCAAGCAGGAAGCGGTGGACGCGGTTACTTCCAAGCTGCGCGAAAGCGTATCGACCGTTGTAGCGGACTATCGTGGACTGAACGTTGCCCAGGTAACTGAACTGCGTAAGCAGCTTCGTGAAGCCGGCATCGAATTTCAAGTATTGAAGAACACACTGCTTCGTCGTGCGACAGCAGCTGCAGAGCTGACTGAGCTGGACGAAGCGCTGACAGGACCTACCGCGATTGCATTCAGCAAAGACGATGCTGTTGCTGCGGCTAAAATCCTGAATGATTTCGCCAAGAAGAACGACGCATTGAAATTGAAGGGTGCCGTTGTTGAAGGCCGTGTTATCAGCACGGAAGAGATCAAGGCACTGGCAGAGCTTCCTTCTCGCGAAGGTCTCCTCTCCATGCTCCTCAGCGTGCTTCAAGCGCCAGTTCGCAACTTCGCGCTTGCAGTTAAAGCTGTGGCCGAGAAAGAAGAGCAAGGAGCGTAAGCTTCCTGTTCACCTAGCAGTATAAAACCAATAAACCTAATATAAATGGAGGTTCAACCCAAATGAGCAAAGAGCAAATCTTGGAAGCAATTAAAGGTATGTCCGTTCTGGAACTGAACGATCTGGTTAAAGCAATCGAAGAAGAATTCGGCGTAACTGCTGCAGCTCCAGTTGCAGTAGCTGGTGGCGGCGCAGCAGCAGCTGAAGCTGAGCAAACTGAGTTCGACGTAATCCTGAACTCCGCAGGCGCGTCCAAAATCAACGTAATCAAAGTTGTTCGCGAAATCACAGGTCTTGGCCTGAAAGAAGCGAAAGAACTGGTTGACAACGCACCGAAGCCACTGAAAGAAAAAGTATCCAAAGAAGACGCTGAAGCTGTTAAAGCGAAGCTGGAAGAAGCAGGCGCTGCAGTAGAAGTGAAGTAATTCATTTCTCCAAAGCTTGTGATTGAAATGACCAAACCCCTTGAATTTCGGTTCAAGGGGTTTGTTATTATAGGCAGCCACGGGAAGCTGATCCAGCTAGAATATGGCTTGCTGCATTCGGGTATACTGAAACTATGCAGGCATTTTTCGGCCCGAGGGTGCTAAGAGGTTGATAGGATGATTTCGGAAGGTGTGAGAAGGAGAGATTATGCCGAATCAGCATTACTATTCTAACAATCCGGAGTCGGGTCATGATCGGCGAAAGCTGGATGTTGTTCTTCGCGGTACGAAGCTGAGCTTCATCAGTGACGCGGGGGTGTTCTCCAAAGGGGGAATCGATTACGGCAGTAAGGTCTTGATTGAAGCCATGGAATTTCCGGCACAGGCTAAGGTGCTGGATGTGGGCTGCGGCTACGGGCCTATCGGATTGTCTGCAGCAAAGCTCGCCTCTGCCGGGCATGTCACGATGATAGATGTGAACAGCCGGGCTGTTGAACTGGCGAAGGAGAATGCTGCTCTGAACGGGATTGGCAATGTCACCATCCTGGAGAGTGATTTGTTTTCGTCTATTCAAGGCGAAGCCTTTGATGTCGTGCTGACCAATCCGCCGATCCGTGCAGGCAAAGAAACAGTGCACACTATTTTTGAAGAAGCGTATCGCCATCTTCGGGACGGCGGGGCGCTGTGGATCGTCATTCAGAAGAAGCAGGGCGCTCCATCTGCGAGAGCCAAGCTTGAAAGTCTGTTTCAGCAAGTAGAGGAAGTGACCAAGGATAAGGGATACCGTATCCTCAAGGCCGTTAAAGCGACAACATAAATGCAACAAACTGGGCATTGACCCGGCTTGTTCATTGTGGTATTATTATAAAATGTCAGTATTAGGATGGTCTCTTTATCTGTAGTTTGCTGAAATGTCAAGCCTTGACATGGCTAAGGCTGAATAAAGTCAGTCGTGTTGACGTATAATATGTACATTTTGGGCAAATCTACTGGATATGAGATGATTATCATAACCATGGATAAGCTGCTCTTTTTTCGAAACGTCTTCGATAAGGGCTTTTCTCTATTTATGGGAGTATCCTCTGTATGTTCCATTATAGTGTTACAAACAGAGGTTCGCAATGTATTTTTAAAAGTGAGTAGACATGAGGGGTGAGTTTAAGTTGGCAGGACATCTTGTTCAATATGGTCGACGCACTCGGCGAAGTTATGCACGTATTAACGAGGTACTCGAAGTTCCGAACCTGATTGAGATCCAACAAAAATCCTACGAATGGTTTTTGGAGGAAGGACTTCGCGAAATGTTTCAGGACATCTCGCCAATTCAGGACTTTACAGGAAACTTGGTGCTGGAGTTTATTGACTACAGCCTCGGAGAACCGAAATATACCGTCGATGACGCGAAAGAACGCGACGTTACTTATGCGGCGCCGCTCCGCGTAAAGGTTCGTCTCATCAACAAGGAGACAGGAGAAGTCAAGGAGCAGGAAGTGTTCATGGGAGATTTCCCGCTGATGACGGAAACCGGAACATTCATCATTAACGGTGCCGAACGGGTCATTGTCAGCCAGTTGGTTCGCTCTCCCAGCGTCTATTTCAGCACTAAAGTGGACAAAAACGGAAAGAAAACATACACCGCTACCGTTATTCCGAACCGTGGTGCCTGGCTGGAGCTTGAAACGGATGCGAAGGACATCGTTTATGTCCGGATCGACCGTACACGCAAAATTCCAGTGACGGTGCTGCTTCGCGCTCTGGGTTTTGGCACGGATGCCGAAATTCTGGACCTGCTCGGCAATGACGAGTACATTCGCAATACCCTAGATAAAGATAATACAGATTCTACAGAGAAGGCGCTCATTGAGATCTATGAACGTCTCCGTCCAGGCGAACCGCCGACGCTGGAGAATGCAAAGAGCCTGCTCGTCGCACGTTTCTTCGATCCGAAGCGTTATGACCTGGCGAATGTAGGCCGCTATAAGATTAACAAGAAGCTCCATATCAAGAACCGGCTGTTTAACCAGCGTTTGGCTGAAAGTCTGGTTGATACAGAGACGGGTGAAATTATCGCTGAAGCGGGTCAAACCGTGGATCGCCGTCTGCTGGATGAAATCATTCCGTACCTGGAGAACAATGTAGGCTTCAAAACCTATCATGTTGCCGGTGGCGTTATGGAAAGCGATGATATTCCGCTTCAGACTATTGATGTGTTCTCTCCGTTTGAGGACGGCAAGGTCGTTAAGGTTATTGCGAACGGAATTATCGACAAATCCGTAAAGCACATTACTCAAGCGGACATCATTTCTTCGATCAGCTATTTCATTAACCTGCTGCATGGCATCGGCGATACGGATGATATTGACCACCTGGGCAACCGTCGTCTTCGTTCTGTGGGTGAGCTGCTGCAGAATCAATTCCGTATCGGTTTATCCCGTATGGAGCGCGTAGTACGGGAGAGAATGTCCATTCAGGACGCTAGTGTGATTACGCCTCAGGCGCTGATCAACATTCGCCCGGTTATCGCATCGATTAAGGAATTCTTCGGAAGCTCTCAGCTGTCACAGTTTATGGACCAGACGAATCCGCTGGCAGAGCTGACGCATAAGCGTCGTCTGTCTGCACTCGGACCGGGTGGTTTGACTCGGGAACGTGCCGGCTTTGAAGTACGGGACGTCCACCACAGTCACTACGGCCGGATGTGTCCGATTGAAACACCGGAGGGACCGAACATTGGTCTGATCAACTCCCTTTCGACCTTTGCCCGCATTAACGAGTACGGCTTTATTGAAGCGCCGTATCGCTGGGTAGATCCGAAGACCGGACAAGTGACCACGCAGATTGATTACTTGACCGCGGACGAAGAGGATAACTATGTCGTGGCCCAGGCTAATGCGGAATTGACAGAAGAGAGTAAATTTAGGGACGATATGGTTATTGTCCGTTACAATAAGCAGTCGGATAACATTTTGCCAATGCCAAGTGAACGTGTAGACTACATGGACGTTTCACCGAAGCAGGTTGTATCTGTTGCGACCGCGCTTATTCCGTTCCTGGAGAACGATGACTCCAACCGCGCACTGATGGGATCGAACATGCAGCGTCAGGCTGTACCTCTGTTGATTCCTAAAGCTCCGCTGGTTGGAACGGGAATGGAACATAAATCCGCGAAGGATTCCGGTGTATGTATTGTATCCAAATACGATGGAATTATTGAGCGTTCGTCTGCGAACGAGATCTGGCTGCGCCGAGTTGAATCGGTAGACGGTCAAGAGGTCAAAGGCGATATCGTTAAGTATAAATTACACAAATTTATGCGTTCGAACCAAGGTACCTGCATTAACCAGCGCCCGATCGTACAGCGCGGTGATGTGATCCAGAAGGGTGACATCCTGGCGGACGGTCCATCCACGGAGATGGGTGAACTGGCACTGGGACGTAACGTAGTCGTTGCTTTCATGACCTGGGAAGGCTACAACTATGAGGATGCAATCCTGCTCTCCGAGAAACTCGTGAAAGAGGATGTTTACACATCCATTCATATTGAAGAATATGAGTCTGAAGCACGGGATACGAAGCTCGGTCCGGAAGAGATCACACGGGATATTCCGAACGTCGGGGAAGAAGCACTGAAGAACCTGGATGAGCGCGGTATTATTCGCATCGGAGCAGAAATCAGCGCGGGCGACATTCTCGTTGGTAAAGTAACGCCTAAGGGTGTTACTGAGCTGACAGCAGAGGAACGCCTCCTGCACGCAATCTTTGGTGAGAAGGCTCGTGAAGTCCGTGATACCTCGCTCCGCGTACCGCATGGTAGTGACGGGATTATCGTGGATGTTAAGGTGTTTACTCGCGAGAACGGCGATGAGCTGCCTCCGGGCGTGAATCAGCTGGTGCGCGTGTATATTGCTCAGAAGCGGAAGATCTCGGAAGGCGATAAGATGGCCGGACGCCATGGTAACAAGGGTGTCGTTGCGCGGATTTTGCCGGAAGAGGATATGCCTTTCCTTCCAGACGGCACGCCGGTACAGGTTGTTCTTAACCCGCTGGGGGTACCTTCCCGGATGAACATCGGACAGGTGCTGGAGGTTCACTTGGGTATGGCTGCGCTGCAGCTGGGAATCCATGTCGCGACCCCGGTATTTGACGGTGCCAGCGAGTACGACGTGTTTGATACGATGGAAGAAGCAGGCATGCAGCGCAATGGTAAGACCGTGCTGTATGACGGACGTACGGGAGAGCGCTTTGAGCGCGAGGTTACCGTTGGCGTCATGCACATGATCAAGCTCGCGCACATGGTTGACGATAAGATTCACGCCCGTTCCACGGGTCCTTACTCTCTCGTTACACAGCAGCCGCTGGGTGGTAAAGCTCAGTTCGGCGGTCAGCGTTTCGGGGAGATGGAGGTATGGGCACTGGAAGCCTATGGTGCTGCATATACCCTTCAGGAAATCCTCACCGTCAAGTCCGATGATGTGGTTGGTCGTGTGAAGACTTACGAGTCTATCGTCAAGGGCGAGAATGTACCGGAGCCAGGAGTTCCGGAGTCGTTCAAAGTATTGATCAAGGAGCTTCAGTCCCTCGGTATGGATGTCAAAATCCTGAGCGAGGACGAGCAGGAGATCGAAATGAAAGAGCTGGACGACGAGGATGAGGGCGGCAACGATAAGCTGAGCCTCAACCTGGAAGGTGCGGAAGTCGGAGTAGAATAATTGTCATGCCACCCCGCCGGTGAACAGCCGGCGGTGGTGTTGTGAGTGAAAGCCATATAACTAGGACTAGGTTGAGGAGGGTTGCTCCTTGTTGGATGTTAACAATTTTGAGTACATGAAAATCGGCCTGGCTTCCCCGGAGAAGATTCGTTCTTGGTCCCGAGGTGAAGTCAAGAAGCCGGAAACGATTAACTACCGTACATTGAAGCCGGAGAAGGAAGGCTTGTTCTGCGAACGTATTTTTGGTCCTCAGAAGGACTGGGAATGTCATTGCGGCAAGTATAAGCGCGTCCGTTATAAAGGCGTTGTGTGCGATCGCTGCGGCGTTGAGGTTACTCGCGCGAAGGTTCGCCGCGAACGCATGGGCCATATCGAGCTCGCTGCTCCTGTATCTCATATCTGGTACTTTAAAGGCATTCCGAGCCGGATGGGCCTTGCGCTGGATATGTCTCCACGATCCCTGGAGGAAATTATTTATTTCGCTTCGTATGTCGTGACTGACCCGGGTGATACACCTCTTGAAAGAAAGCAGCTGCTGTCCGAGAAGGAATACCGCAGCTACCGTGAGAAGTACGGGTACGGATTCCAGGCTGGTATGGGTGCCGAGGCTGTGAAGAAGCTTCTTCAGGACCTGGACATCGATAAAGAGCTGGAGTTCTTGAAAGAAGAGCTGCGTACCGCTCAAGGGCAGCGCCGCAACCGTGCGATCAAGCGGCTGGAGGTTATTGAGGCCTTCCGTAACTCCGGTAACAATCCAGAGTGGATGGTTATGGATGTGCTTCCGGTCATTCCGCCGGAGCTGCGCCCGATGGTTCAGCTGGACGGTGGACGTTTTGCGACATCGGACCTGAATGATTTGTATCGCCGCGTCATTAACCGGAACAACCGTCTGAAGCGTCTTTTGGACCTGGGTGCGCCGGATATTATCGTTCAGAATGAGAAGCGGATGCTGCAGGAAGCGGTAGACGCCCTCATTGACAACGGACGCCGTGGCCGTCCGGTAACTGGTCCCGGCAACCGTCCTTTGAAATCTCTCAGCCATATGCTGAAGGGTAAGCAGGGCCGTTTCCGTCAGAACCTGCTGGGTAAGCGGGTAGACTACTCCGGCCGTTCGGTTATCGTAGTCGGTCCTTACCTCAAAATGTATCAGTGCGGCCTGCCGAAGAAGATGGCACTGGAGCTGTTCAAGCCTTTTGTGATGAAAGAGCTCGTGAACAAGGGTCTTGCCCACAATATCAAGAGTGCTAAACGCAAGGTAGAACGCGTAAGCCCTGAGGTATGGGACGTTCTTGAAGAAGTTATTAAGGAGCATCCGGTTCTGCTGAACCGTGCCCCAACTCTGCATAGACTCGGAATCCAGGCGTTCGAGCCGATTCTGGTAGAAGGTCATGCAATCCGTCTGCATCCGCTCGTATGTACGGCCTACAACGCCGACTTTGACGGTGACCAGATGGCGGTGCACGTACCGCTTTCGGCGGAAGCTCAAGCAGAGGCTCGTTTGCTCATGCTGGCCTCCGGTAACATTTTGAACCCGAAAGACGGCAAGCCAGTCGTGACTCCGTCCCAGGATATGGTTCTCGGCTCCTTCTACCTCACGATGGACAACAAAGAGGAAAAAGGCACCGGCATGATTCTGGGTAGTGTCAACGAAGCAGTGTCCGCTTATCAGCGTGGTGCTGCAGGACTGCATGCACGCGTAGCCATTCCGGTGAAGGCATTGGGCAAAACCAGCTTTACCGACAAGCAGCAGCAGGCTATGCTCGTGACAACGGTCGGGAAGATTATTTTTAACGAAATTTACCCGGCAACCTTCCCTTATATCAACGAACCGACTCGTGAGAACCTGTTCCAGGGCACTCCGGAGAAGTTCTTTGTATATGAAAAAGGCGCTGACATCCAGGAGGTTATTCAGAGCCTGCCAATCAGCGGGGCGGTCGGCAAAGAATACCTGGGTCAAATCATTGCACGCTGCTTCGAGACGTATCATACAACCGAGACCTCTGTGATTTTGGATAAAATCAAACAGCTCGGCTTTACGTATTCCACACGTGCAGGCGTCACTGTCGCAGTATCCGACGTTATTGTACCGGATGAGAAGAACGAGATTCTGAAGGAATCTGATGGTAAGGTCAGCGTCGTTATGAATCAGTACCGCCGTGGTCTGATTACGAATGAAGAGCGCTATGACCGCGTTATTGATATCTGGTCCAAGGCGAAGGATGATATTACCGAAGTGCTCATGAAGTCGATGGACCGCTTCAACTCCATCATGCTCATGGTAGATTCCAAGGCACGGGGTAACAAATCCCAGATCACACAGCTCGGCGGTATGCGCGGTCTGATGGCGAACCCGTCCGGACGAATCATTGAATTGCCGATCAAATCGAACTTCCGTGAAGGTCTGACGGTACTCGAGTACTTCCTGTCCACGCACGGTGCGCGTAAAGGTCTGGCTGATACGGCGCTACGTACAGCGGATTCCGGTTACCTTACCCGTCGTCTGGTTGACGTGGCCCAGGATGTCATTGTACGTGAAGACGAGTGCAGCACGGATAAAGGCTTCACTGTAAGCCGGATTCAGGACGGTAAGGAAGTAATCGAGGATCTGTATGATCGGATTGAAGGACGTTACTCCTTTGAAACGGTTCGTCATCCGGAAACCGGAGAAATTCTCGTGCACCGTAATGAGCTTATTGACTCCGATAAGGCAGATGCTATCGTAAAAGCTGGTGTCGAGAAGCTTCAAATCCGGTCTATTCTAAGCTGTCGTGCCCGTCACGGCGTCTGCAAAAAATGCTACGGCCGTAACCTGGCTACCGGCAAATTTGTGGAAATTGGCGAAGCTGTCGGTATTATCGCAGCCCAATCCATCGGGGAGCCGGGAACCCAGCTCACGATGCGTACGTTCCATACCGGGGGCGTAGCGGGTGATGATATCACGCAGGGTCTTCCGCGTATTCAGGAGCTGTTTGAGGCCCGGAATCCGAAAGGTCAGGCTACCATCAGTGAGATTGACGGTGTCGTGAAAGAAATCCGTGAAACCAAGGACCGCCGCGAGATTGAGATCCAGGGTGAAGCGGAGACCAAGGTGTATTCTGTCACCTACGGTTCTCGTCTGCGCGTAAGCGAAGGCAAACAAATCGAAGCCGGGGATGAATTGACCGAGGGCTCGATTGACCCTAAAGAAATGCTGCGCATTAAAGGAATCCGAGGCGTGCAGAACTATATCCTTCAGGAAGTTCAGCGCGTATACCGGAACCAGGGCGTAGAAATTAACGATAAGCACGTGGAAGTCATGATCCGCCAGATGCTGCGTAAATTCCGCATTGTTGACGCGGGAGATACCAGCCTGCTTCCAGGCTCCTTCGTGGATCTGCACGAATACGAGTCTGCGAACAAGGTGGCGATCCTGTCGGGTAAAGAGCCGGCAGTGGCGAAGCCGGTGCTGCTCGGTATTACCAAGGCATCTCTGGAGACAGATTCATTCCTGTCCGCGGCCTCCTTCCAGGAGACAACCCGCGTACTGACAGATGCCGCAATCAAAGGTAAAGTTGACCAGCTGCTCGGTCTGAAAGAAAATGTAATCATTGGTAAGCTGATCCCTGCAGGAACAGGTATGAACCGTTACCGCAGTGTGAAGTTTGAAGGCCAGGACGAAGTCTCTGACAACCAAGAGCTGGAAAGTGTAAACGCGGAGTAATCTGCACTGAATAGAATCCAAAGAGGCGGCTGCAGCGGCACGAAATCCGGCAGCTGCAGCCCTGCCTCTTAAATTCTAACTGTAATTATATAAATGCTTGACATCGCTATATGCAGATGCTAATATAGCAAAGGTGCTTGAGCATCAGCTCTATTCCTGTTCTTTTGGAGGGTATGTTCGTGTCTGGTGATAAGAAATGGCAGGACGCTCAACTGAAGATCGGTACGAAGCAAACCATGAAGGCCGTGGAGAACGGTCAGGCTGCTGAGGTATATGTAGCCGAAGATTGCGACAAGCGTTTGATAACGAAGATTGTATCCCTGTGTCAGAAGCATGGTGTGGATATAACGTATGTGCCAACAACGAGGCAACTCGGCGAGGCGTGCGGAATCGAAGTCGGTGCTGCGATGTCAGCAGTCTTGAAATCTTAGGTTAAGAAACTGTTTTTGTTGCAGGAGGTCACTTCTGTCGGCAAAAACTTTTCATTTGTTCTTTTATGAACCGCCTGGGTCTGTGGACTTAAATCAGGTTTGTAACAGGATGATAAATTGAGGAAGGGGGTGGCAGCATGCCAACAATTAACCAACTGGTCCGTAAAGGCCGTCAAGCTAAAGTTTACAAATCGAAATCTCCGGCTCTGCAAAAAGGCTTCAACGCTTTGAAACGTGAGGAAACCGATTTGAGCGCTCCGCAAAAACGCGGTGTTTGTACTCGTGTAGGTACAATGACGCCGAAGAAGCCGAACTCCGCGCTTCGTAAATACGCGCGTGTACGCTTGACTAACCGTATCGAGGTTACAGCTTACATTCCGGGTATCGGTCATAACCTGCAGGAGCACAGTGTAGTACTGGTTCGTGGCGGTAAAGTAAAAGACCTTCCGGGTGTACGTTACCACATCGTTCGCGGCGCACTTGATACCGCTGGTGTGAACAACCGGATGCAGGCTCGTTCCAAGTACGGCGCGAAGCGTCCTAAAGCGAAGAGCTAATTCATACAACCATCAACAAGCTAGCTTAACATAAAGAAAGGGGGATATCCATGCCACGCAAAGGTCCAGTTACTAAAAGAGACGTGCTGCCAGATCCGGTTTATAACAGCAAGCTGGTTACTCGTCTGATCAACCGCATTATGCTGGATGGTAAAAGAGGTGTAGCACAAAGCATCCTTTACAACGCATTCAACCTGATCCAGCAGCGTACCGGCAATGATCCGATGGAAGTGTTTGAAGCAGCCATCAAGAACATCATGCCAGTATTGGAAGTTAAAGCACGCCGTGTCGGCGGTGCAAACTACCAGGTGCCGATCGAAGTTAAACCTGAAAGACGTACATCCCTGGGATTACGTTGGCTCGTAAACTACTCCCGCAACCGCGGCGAGAAGACAATGGAAGAGCGTTTGGCGGCTGAGATTATCGATGCTTCCAACAACACAGGCGCTTCTGTTAAGAAACGCGAAGACACGCACAAAATGGCTGAAGCGAACAAAGCGTTTGCTCACTACCGTTGGTAGGATTAAGCCGTTCATAAAACTTCAATTTTGAAGGGAGACTATTGTCATGGCAAGAGAGTTCTCCTTGAAAAATACACGTAATATCGGGATCATGGCGCATATTGACGCTGGTAAGACGACCACCACAGAGCGGATCTTGTTCTACACAGGCCGTACGCACAAAATCGGTGAAGTTCACGAGGGTGCGGCTACAATGGACTGGATGGAGCAGGAACAGGAGCGCGGGATCACGATTACTTCCGCTGCGACTACCGCTCAATGGAAAGGTCATCGCGTTAATATTATCGACACCCCGGGACACGTTGACTTCACAGTAGAAGTTGAACGTTCCCTTCGTGTATTGGATGGGGCAGTAGGTGTATTCAGTGCGAAAGAGGGCGTAGAGCCTCAGTCCGAGACCGTATGGAGACAAGCAGACCGCTACGGCGTTCCGCGGATCGCATACGTGAACAAGATGGACATCATCGGCGCGGACTACCTGAATGTTGTGAAAGACATGAGAGACCGTCTGCAAGCGAATGCGGTAGCTATTCAGTTGCCAATCGGCGCTGAGTCTGACTTTGTAGGAATCATCGATATCGTTGAGGAAAAAGCTTATATGTATAAGGATGACCTCGGCCAAAATATCGAAGAAGCTGAAATTCCAGCGGACTACAAGGATCAGGTAGAAGAGCTCCGCAATGAGCTGATCGAGAAGGTTGCAGAACTGGATGAAGAGCTGACCATGAAATACCTCGAAGGAGAAGAAATCTCCATAGCTGAGCTGAAAGGTGCTCTTCGTAGAGGTGTAGTAGAGGTTAAGATCTTCCCAGTGATTTGCGGCTCATCTTACCGCAACAAAGGTGTTCAGCTGATGCTGGATGCAGTTATTGACTATCTGCCGGCTCCAGTTGACGTACCAGACATTAAAGGTACACTGGAAGACGGAACAGAAGCAATCCGTAAGTCTGGTGACGACCAGCCGTTCTCGGCTCTGGCGTTCAAGATTATGACGGACCCTTATGTGGGTAAACTGACATTCTTCCGCGTATACTCCGGTATTCTGCAATCCGGTTCATACGTATTGAATGCTACTAAAGGCAAGCGCGAGCGGATCGGACGTATCCTTCAAATGCACGCGAACAGCCGTCAAGAAATCTCTGAAGTATACTCCGGAGATATCGCAGCAGCTGTAGGTTTGAAAGATACAGGCACAGGTGATACACTGTGTGATGAGAAGAATCCGGTTATTCTGGAATCCATGAACTTCCCGGATCCAGTAATCGAGATCGCTGTGGAGCCAAAGACCAAAGCGGACCAGGACAAGATGGGTGTCGCTCTTGGTAAATTGACGGAAGAGGATCCAACTCTCCGTGCTCATACTGATGAAGAAACCGGTCAAACGATTCTTGCAGGTATGGGTGAGCTTCACTTGGATATCATCATCGACCGTATGCGTCGTGAGTTCAAGGTAGAGACCAATGTGGGTAAACCACAGGTTGCTTACCGTGAAACCTTCCGCACCCCAGGTCGCGTTGAGGGTAAATTCGTTCGTCAGTCCGGTGGTCGTGGTCAATACGGTCACGTTTGGGTTGAGTTCGAACCTCTGGAGCCGGGTACTGGCAACCAGTTCGAGAGCAAGATTGTCGGCGGTTCCGTACCTAGAGAATATGTTGGTCCTGCACAGCAAGGGATTGAGGAGCAAATGAAGAACGGTGTACTCGCCGGCTTCCCTCTCGTTGACGTTAAGGCAACGATTGTTGACGGTTCCTACCATGATGTCGATTCCAACGAAATGGCGTTTAAAATCGCCGGCTCCATGGCATTGAAAGCAGCTAAAGACAAGTGTAAGCCTGTCCTGCTTGAGCCAATCATGAAAGTGGAAGTTACCGTCCCTGAGGAATACATGGGCGACGTAATGGGTATGCTGAACTCCCGTCGTGGACGCATCGAAGGTATGGATGCTCGCGGTGGCGCTCAAATTATCCGTGCGAAGGTGCCTCTGTCCGAAATGTTCGGTTACTCCACAACCCTGCGTTCCGGTACACAAGGACGCGGTGTGTTCTCCATGGAACTCTCTCATTATGAAGAAGTTCCGAAGAACATCTCCGAAGAAATCGTGTCCAAGAACAAAGGCGGAGAATAATAACGTTTTACCTGTCGGAGCGGAGGGCGGAAACTTCATCGTTGCCGTAGCTCCCAACCGGCCCAAACATATATATCCCCTTAAGGAGGAATTGTTCAAATGGCAAAGGCTAAATACGAACGTACGAAACCCCATGTTAACATCGGTACTATCGGTCACGTCGACCATGGTAAAACTACGCTGACTGCAGCAATCACAACTGTACTGTCCAAAACTTACGGCGGTGCTGCTGTAGCATTCGATCAAATCGATAAAGCTCCAGAAGAGCGCGAGCGCGGTATCACAATCTCTACTGCACACGTAGAGTACGAAACTGACAACCGTCACTATGCACACGTTGACTGCCCAGGTCACGCTGACTATGTTAAAAACATGATCACTGGTGCAGCTCAAATGGACGGAGCAATCCTGGTTGTATCCGCAGCTGACGGCCCAATGCCGCAAACTCGTGAGCACATCCTGCTGTCCCGTCAGGTAGGCGTTCCTTACATCGTCGTATTCCTGAACAAATGCGACATGGTTGAAGACGAAGAGCTTCTGGAACTGGTAGAAATGGAAGTTCGCGATCTCCTGAGCGAGTATGACTTCCCAGGCGACGACACTCCAATCACTCGTGGTTCTGCTCGTGAAGCGCTGACGAATCCGGATGGCGAATGGGCTCAAAAGATCGTTGAAATGTTCAAAACGATCGATGAGTACATCCCTCTTCCAGAGCGCGACACTGACAAGCCTTTCCTGATGCCTGTCGAGGACGTATTCTCCATCACTGGTCGTGGTACCGTTGCTACAGGTCGTGTAGAGCGTGGTACTGTTAAAGTCGGCGACGAGATCGAAATCGTTGGTATTCAAGAAGAAACTAAGAAATCCGTTGTTACGGGCGTTGAAATGTTCCGTAAATTGCTGGATTCCGCTCAAGCGGGCGACAACATCGGCGCACTGCTGCGCGGTGTAGACCGTACTCAAATCGAGCGTGGTCAAGTACTGGCAAAGCCAGCTTCCGTTAAGCCGCACACTGAGTTCACTGCTCAAGTGTACGTGCTGAGCAAAGAAGAGGGCGGACGTCATAAGCCTTTCTTCACTGGCTACCGTCCACAGTTCTATTTCCGTACAACTGACGTAACTGGCGTTATCAACCTGCCAGAAGGCGCAGAAATGGTTATGCCTGGTGATAACATCACTGTAACGGTTAACCTGATCTCCCCAATCGCGATTGAAGAAGGAACTAAGTTCTCCATTCGTGAAGGCGGTCGTACAGTAGGTGCGGGTTCCGTAGCTACAATCATTAAGTAATATAAAGACTTAACGTCTGATTATAAAGCAACAGTGTACTGGAACGAGCAACAATGTGATGTCCCGTAGAAGAGTCTGGCTTAGCAGCCAGACTCTTTTTTAATGAAAATCTGCTGAGGTCTTTAGCTTTGTTTGGAAGGGTATTCCTGCCAGATAAAACGGTAAAGATAAATTATAAAGAAAAGCTTGCATTGAGCCTATCTATTCTATATAATAATGAATGTTGTTCTGCGACGTTGCGATGATGTGAGAGGTTACTGACACACCCGGCCCCTTTGCCATGGAGCAGGTGGTTAGAAAATTTTCACGGAGTATGTCCGATACCAAATTGGGCGATAGAAGGAGGGAAAATAAAATGGCAAAGCAAAAAATCCGTATTCGTTTGAAAGCTTACGACCACAGAATTCTTGATCAATCCGCTGAGAAAATTGTTGAAACAGCAAAGCGTTCGGGTGCCGGCGTATCTGGTCCGATCCCATTGCCAACTGAGAAACAAGTAATTACCATTCTCCGTGCGGTACACAAGTACAAGGATTCTCGGGAACAGTTCGAGATGCGCACACATAAGCGTCTGATCGACATTGTGAACCCGACTCCACAAACTGTGGATGCCTTGATGCGCTTGGACCTGCCGTCCGGTGTAGATATCGAAATCAAGCTGTAATATACGAAATTTATTGAGAAGAGAAAAGAGGTGTCAACATGAAAGGTATCTTAGGGAGAAAGCTCGGAATGACTCAAGTATTTACCGCTGAAGGTAATGTAATTCCTGTTACTGTTATCGAAGCAGGTCCTTGTGTTGTTTTGCAAAAGAAAGATCTCGAGAACGACGGCTACGAAGCGATTCAAGTCGGATTCTCTGACAAGAAAGAAAAGAACGCCAACAAGCCAGAGGCAGGACATGCGAAAAAAGCTAACACTGCACCTAAGCGCTACGTTCGCGAAATTCGCGGTGTTGACCTCGCGTCTGTCGAGGTTGGCCAAGAGCTGAAGGCTGATGTCTTCGCTGAAGGCGAGTTTGTTGACGTAACCGGCATTTCTAAAGGTAAAGGATTCCAAGGTGTTATCAAGCGCTGGGGCCAAAGCCGCGGACCTATGTCCCACGGTTCCCGTTATCACCGCCGTCCGGGCTCCATGGGTTCCATTCAAGCGAACCGTGTTCCTAAAGGCAAGCGCCTGCCAGGTCACATGGGCCATAACACTGTAACAATCCAGAAGCTTGAAGTCGTTCGTGTAGATACAGAGCGCAACGTACTGCTCGTGAAAGGTTCCATTCCAGGACCTAAGAAAGGCTATGTACAAATTAAAGAAACGGTGAAGAAGTAATCTCGCCTGAAGAAAGGAGGAACAAACAATGCCTAAAGTAGCACTTTTTAGTATCGACGGCAGCCAAGTGGGTGAAGTGGAACTGAATGATTCCGTCTTCGGAATCGAGCCTAACGCTCATGTTCTGCACAGCGCAGTATTGCTGCAGCGTGCTTCCCTGCGCCGTGGTACACACAAAGTTAAAGGACGTTCTGAAGTACGCGGCGGCGGACGCAAGCCGTGGAAACAGAAAGGTACTGGTCGTGCCCGTCAAGGTTCGATCCGTTCACCGCAATGGAAAGGCGGCGGCGTCGTATTTGGACCGACTCCACGCAGCTATTCCTTTAAATTGCCGAAGAAGGTTCGCCGTCTAGCGATCAAATCCGCGCTTTCCTCGAAAGTACAGGATAACAGCATCATCGTGCTGGATCAGCTGACAATGAACGCTCCAAAGACCAAAGAGTTTGCTAACATTCTCAGCAACCTGAAAGTGGGAAGCAAAGCTCTGATCGTGGCTCCTAGCTATGATGACAATGTAGCCTTGTCCGCTCGTAACATCCCAGGTGTGAAGTTTGTAGCGGCTGATGGCATTAATGTTCTTGACGTACTGACGTACGATCAACTGATCATTACGAAAGAAGCAGTCCAGAAGGTAGAGGAGGTGCTCGCGTAATGAAGGATCCTCGCGATATCATTAAGCGCCCAGTGATCACGGAACGTACGGCTGACTACATGGCTGAGCTGAAATATGCTTTTGAAGTAGACATTCGTGCGAACAAGACGGAGATCAAGAAAGCTGTTGAATCCATTTTTAACGTAAAAGTTTCGAACGTTAACACCATGCGTGTTCCTGCGAAGCCGAAGCGTTATGGCCGTCACTCCGGTTACACATCGGAATGGAAGAAAGCTATCGTAACTCTTACTGCTGACAGCAAGCCGCTTGAGTTTTTTGAAGCAGTTGAATAAGAATCTGTAAAGTTAGGAGGGAAACACAGTGCCTATTAAAAAGTATAAACCGACATCCCCGGCTCGACGCAACATGTCCGTGTCGACGTTTGAAGAAATCACAACAAACCAGCCGGAGAAATCGTTGCTGGCGCCTCTGAGCAAAACAGCAGGCCGCAACAACCAAGGTAAAATTACAGTTCGTCACCATGGCGGCGGACATAAGCGTAAATACCGTATCATCGACTTTAAGCGTACGAAGGACGGCATTCCAGGTCGCGTTGCTACTATCGAATACGATCCAAACCGTACTTCCAACATCGCTCTGATCCATTATGCAGACGGTGAGAAGCGTTATATCATCGCTCCTAAAGGCTTGAAGGTTGGAGACCAGGTCGTTTCCGGCGCTGGTGCTGACATCAAGATCGGTAACGCACTTCCACTGGAGAACATTCCGGTCGGTACCGTTATCCACAACATCGAGCTTCAACCAGGTAAAGGCGGACAGCTGGTTCGTGCAGCCGGTACTGAAGCACAGCTTCTCGGTAAGGAAGAAAAGTATGTTACGATTCGTCTGACTTCCGGTGAAGTGCGTCACATCCTGAAAACCTGCCGCGCGACAATCGGCTCCGTTGGTAACGGCGATCATGAGCTGATCAAGATCGGTAAAGCAGGCCGTAGCCGCTGGCTGGGTCAACGTCCAGAAGTTCGTGGTGTTGTAATGAACCCTAACGATCACCCTCACGGTGGTGGTGAAGGCCGCGCTCCAATCGGACGTAAGTCTCCAATGTCTCCATGGGGTAAACCAACCCTGGGTGCGAAGACTCGTAAAAAAGGAAAAGCTTCTGACAAATATATCGTTCGCCGCCGCACGAAGTAATACACATTGTGCATAACTTCGTGTCACGTGCGAGTGACGAGACAATTTGGTGAAGGGAGGATTACCATATGAGCCGTAGTTTGAAAAAAGGACCTTTCATTGACGGATATCTGCTCAAAAAAGTGGAGGAGCTGAACAGCACGGAGAAAAAGGTTGTAATTAAAACCTGGTCCCGCCGCTCCACGATTTTCCCGCAATTTATCGGTCACACATTCGGAGTATACGATGGCCGTAAGCACGTGCCAGTATACGTAACGGAAGACATGGTAGGACATAAGTTGGGCGAGTTCGCGCCAACCCGTACCTACAAAGGTCATGAAGACGATAAGAAAACCAGAAGATAATTTTGATAGCTCTTTGTTTGAGAGGAGGTTAAACCCATGGAAGCAAAAGTACATGTAAAATCGATTCGGATCGCTCCTCGTAAAGCTCAACTGGTAGTTGACTTGATCCGCGGCAAGCAGGTCGGCGAAGCAATTGCAATTCTTCGTCACACTCCGAAAGCTGCTTCACCGGTTGTAGAGAAGCTGCTGAACTCGGCGATCGCAAACGCTGAGCATAACTATTCTTTGGACGTTAGCAAGCTGGTCGTAACTCAAGCTTACGTCAACCAAGGTCCGACAATGAAACGTTTCCGCCCTCGCGCGATGGGACGTGCAAGCCGGATTAACAAACGCACCAGCCATATTACTTTGGTGGTAGCTGAAAAATAAGGAGGGAAAACGTGTGGGTCAAAAGGTAAATCCAGTAGGACTCCGTATCGGAATTATCCGTGACTGGGAATCTAAATGGTATGCAGGCAAAGATTTCGGTGATCTTTTGCTGGAAGACGTGAAAATCCGTGAATACCTGAAGAACAAGCTGAAAGATTCCGCTGTATCCCGTATCGAGATCGAGAGAGCAGCGAATCGCGTGAACGTAACCATCCATACTGCGAAACCAGGTATGGTTATCGGTAAAGGTGGTTCGGAAGTTGAAGTACTGCGCGGTCAAGTGACCAAAATCGCTGGCGGCAAAAAAGTCCACATCAACATTTCCGAAATCAAAAACCCTGAGATCGACGCAATTCTTGTTGCGGAGAGCATTGCACAACAGCTGGAGCGTCGTGTATCGTTCCGTCGTGCTTTGAAGCAAGCAATCCAAAGAACTATGCGTGCCGGAGCTAAAGGGATCAAAACATCGGTCAGCGGACGTCTTGGCGGCGCCGAGATCGCTCGTACGGAAGGCTACAGTGAAGGAACTGTTCCACTTCATACGCTTCGTGCAGACATTGACTACGGTACAGCAGAAGCGCATACGACTTACGGCCGTATCGGCGTGAAAGTATGGATCTATCGTGGAGAGGTTCTTCCTACGGCTAAGAAACAAGCTGCTCAGGAAGGAGGCAACTAATCATGTTGGTACCAAAACGTGTAAAACACCGCAAGCAACAGCGCGGCCATATGAGAGGCCAAGCTAAAGGCGGTACTGAACTGAACTTCGGTGAATTCGGTCTGCAGGCTATGGAGCCGGGCTGGATCACGAACCGTCAGATCGAAGCTGCGCGTATTGCGATGACTCGTTATATCCGTCGTGGCGGTAAAGTATGGATCAAGATTTTCCCTGACAAGCCGATTACTCAAAAGCCTCTCGAAGTGCGGATGGGTAGCGGTAAAGGTAACGTTGAGAAATGGGTTGCCGTTGTGAAGCCAGGCAAGATCATGTTTGAACTTGGAGGCGTCTCTGAGGAAATCGCCCGCGAAGCGATGCGTCTTGCCGCTCACAAGCTGCCTGTAAAAACAAAGTTTGTGAAACGTGAAGAAGTGGGTGGTGAAGCAAATGAAAGCTAATGAACTGCGTAACTTGACCACTGCAGAAATCGAGCAAAAAATCGCCGGATTTAAAGAGGAACTCTTTAACCTCCGTTTTCAATTGGCTACTGGTCAGCTTGACAATCCGACCCGGATTCGTGACGTACGCAAAGAAATAGCTCGTGCTAAAACCGTGATCCGTGAAAGAGAACTTGGGATTAGTTAATGAAACAGACCCTGTTGTCTGTATTCAGAAAGGAGGCCAACAATGAGCGAAGAACGCAATGCTCGTAAGGTGCAAATCGGTAAAGTAGTCAGCGACAAAATGGATAAAACCATCGTGGTAGCTGTTGAAACTTATAAAAAGCATGACCTGTATCACAAGCGCATTAAATACACCAAAAAATTTAAAGCGCATGATGAGAACAACACGGCTCAAATCGGAGATACCGTTAAGATCATGGAAACTCGCCCTCTCTCCAAAGACAAGCGCTGGAGACTGGTTGAAGTTGTAGAGAAAGCGGTCATCATCTAAATATAGCAAGCAGCTTTTGTTGAAAGGAGGAAATATCAATGATTCAACCATTTACACGTTTGGCTGTTGCCGACAACTCTGGTGCGAAGGAACTGATGTGTATCCGCGTATTGGGTGGTACTGGTCGCCGTACAGCTCAAATCGGTGATTTGATCGTGTGCTCCGTCAAACAAGCAACACCAGGCGGCGTTGTCAAAAAAGGTGATGTAGTCAAAGCGGTTGTCGTACGCACTAAGCGTTCTGTACGCCGGAAGGACGGATCTTACATCTCTTTTGATGAGAATGCAGCGGTCGTTGTGAAAGAGGACAGAAGCCCGCGCGGAACTCGTATTTTCGGACCAGTCGCTCGCGAACTTCGCGAAAGAGACTACATGAAGATCGTTTCCTTGGCTCCGGAAGTTATCTAATTGGACGGATCAGTTAAGTAATGCTTGTGAATCACAGGCCCCAGGAGGTGTAACGAATGCCTAGAGTGAAAAAAGTTCTGGAATCCCATAACAATAAGCTTCACGTGAAGAAAGACGATAACGTGATTGTGATCAGCGGTAAGGACAAAGGCAAAAAAGGCCGCGTCATCGCAGCTTACCCTCGTGAGAACCGCGTTTTGGTGGAAGGCGTAAACATGATCAAGAAGCATCAGAAGCCAAGCCAGCAAAACCCGCAAGGTGGTATCATCGAGAAGGAAGCTCCAATCCACGTTTCGAACGTAATGCATATTGATCCGAAGAGCGGAGGCGTAACCCGTATCGGTTACAAAGTGCTGGACAACGGCAAAAAGGTTCGCGTCGCTAAGAAATCCGGAGAAGCAATCGATAAATAAGACGTTAAGAAAGGAGGTCCTTGAATCATGGCAGCAAGAATGAAAGAACGTTTTCTGAATGAAGTAACTCCTGCTCTGATGCAGAAGTTCAGCTACAAAACAGTTATGCAGGTTCCGAAAATCGAGAAGGTAGTCATCAACATGGGTGTAGGTGACGCTGTTGCTAACTCGAAGGTGCTGGATTCCGCGGTGAACGACATGCAGCTGATCGCTGGCCAGAAGCCGGTTATCACTCGCGCTAAGAAATCCATCGCCGGATTCAAACTGCGTGAGAACATGCCAATCGGTGTGAAGGTTACTCTGCGCGGCGAGCGCATGTACTACTTCCTCGACAAGCTGTTCAACGTTACGCTTCCACGCGTACGTGACTTCCGCGGCGTATCCACTAAAGCTTTTGATGGCCGTGGCAACTACACGCTCGGCTTGAAAGAGCAGCTCATCTTCCCAGAGGTTGAGTATGATCAAGTAGATAAGGTTCGTGGTATGGATATCGTTATCGTTACGACGGCTAAGTCGGACGAAGAGTCCCGTGAACTGCTGGCTCAACTGGGCATGCCTTTCGCGAAGTAACACCGTCGTTCTTTCTCCGAAACTATTTAGGAGGTGTCAGGCTAAGTGGCAAAAACTTCGATGAAAGTTAAACAACAACGCACACCAAAGTTCAAAGTGCGGGCTTATACCCGCTGTGAGCGTTGCGGTCGTCCACATTCGGTACTGCAGAAGTTTAAAATTTGCAGAATTTGTTTCCGTGAATTAGCTTATAAAGGCCAGATTCCTGGCGTGAAAAAAGCAAGCTGGTAAGAAGTTTATAACCGGGAAGGAGGTACACCCTACATGACTATGTCCGATCCAATTGCAGATATGCTTACTCGTATCCGTAACGCCAACACTGTGCGTCACGAGACAGTAGAAATGCCTGCATCGACCATTAAGAAGCAAATCGCTGACATTCTGAAGCGTGAAGGTTTCATCCGTGATGCAGAATTCGTGGAAGATAACAAACAAGGGATCATCCGCGTATTCCTGAAATACGGTTCCAATAACGAACGTGTTATTACAGGTCTGAAGAGAATCAGTAAGCCTGGTCTGCGTGTTTATACGAAGAGCAACGAAGTTCCTCGTGTACTCGGCGGTCTCGGTATCGCGATCATCTCTACTTCCAAGGGAGTAATGACCGACAAAGAAGCTCGTCAAAGCAAAGCCGGCGGAGAAGTTCTCTGCTACGTTTGGTAATTAACGTCACAAGATAGGAGGTGCAATGAATGTCCCGTATTGGTCGTAAACCAATTGCAATCCCAGGCGGTGTGGAAGTCACACTCGATAACTCTGTAATCACAGTTAAAGGACCTAAAGGTACCCTGACTCGTGCATTGCATAAAGATATGCAGGTTTCGGTAGAGAACAACGAGATCAACGTCGTTCGTCCTTCCGATCAAAAGACTCATCGTTCTTTACACGGCACAACCCGCAGCGTTGTCTCAAACATGGTCAGCGGTGTTACTGAAGGCTTCTCTAAGAACCTTGAGCTCGTGGGTGTCGGTTACCGTGCAACAAAGTCCGGTGACAAAATCGTTCTGAACGTGGGTTACTCCCATCCGGTTGAAATTACACCGGAGCCAGGAATCGAGTTTGAGGTTCCATCCAACACCAAGATTACGGTTCGTGGTATCGATAAAGAGCGCGTAGGTGCTTACGCTGCTAAGATCCGTTCCGTTCGTGAACCTGAGCCGTATAAAGGCAAAGGTATCAAGTACGAAGGTGAGCGCATCATCCGTAAAGAAGGTAAGGCTGGTAAGAAGAAGTAAGACTGATCACCTGCGGGTCAGCCCGCTGGCTTGGTCTAGTGTTAGCTTTTACTTACCCCTTGCATCTTAAAGTGAAGCTGTAAAGGCATAACTGAAAGGAGTGAAAGGGAAGCATGATCACCAAACAGGATAAGAACAAGGCTCGTTTGAAAAGACATCTGCGTGTTCGGAAGAAAATTCAAGGAACTGCAGAGCGTCCACGTTTGAACGTGTTCCGTTCTTCAAAACATATCTATGCTCAACTGATCGATGACGTAGCTGGCGTAACACTGGCTTCGGCTTCTACATTGGATAAAGAATTGAGCAGCGACATCTCCAACGGCGGCAGCGTGGAATCCGCGCGTAAAGTCGGTGAGCTGGTTGCAAAGCGTGCAGCAGATAAAGGCTACAAAGCAGTCGTGTTCGACCGCGGCGGATATCTGTATCACGGACGTATTCAAGCGCTGGCTGAAGCAGCTCGCGAAGCAGGCCTTGAATTTTAAGAAAATTTTCAAAAGGAGGTAAACGACTTGCGTGTAGATCCTAACACTTTAGAACTGACTGAAAGAGTTGTAAATATTAACCGCGTTGCTAAGGTTGTAAAAGGCGGACGCCGTTTCAGCTTTAGCGCTCTCGTTGTTGTCGGTGATGGCAAGGGTTGGGTTGGAGCAGGTATCGGTAAAGCTGGCGAGGTTCCAGATGCCATTCGCAAAGCTATTGAAGATGCGAAGAAAAACCTGATCCACATTCCACTCGTGGGAACCACAATTCCTCACCAAGTAACAGGTCACTTCGGTGCTGGCCGCGTGTTCATGAAGCCTGCATCTGAAGGTACTGGAGTAATCGCTGGCGGACCGGTTCGTGCTGTATTGGAACTGGCTGGCGTAGGCGACATTTTGACAAAATCATTAGGTTCTTCGAACTCCATGAACATGGTCAATGCAGCTTTGGAAGGCTTGTCCCGCCTGAAGCGTATTGAAGAAGTTGCGAAGCTTCGCGGCAAATCTGTCGAAGAGCTAATGGGTTAAGGAGGGAATCTCATGAGTAAACTTGAAATCACCCTCGTGCGCAGCGTGATCGGCCGTCCGGAAGATCAGCGTGTGACTGTGAAAACACTGGGCTTGCGTAAAATCAACCACTCCGTGGTTCATAACGACAATCCAGCTATTCGCGGTATGGTCAAGAAGGTTAATCACCTGGTTTCTGTTAAAGAAATCGAAGGTTAATCCCGGGTACTCAACCCGGATACATTAAGGAGGTGCAACGACAGATGAAGTTACATGAGCTGAGCCCAGCTGCAGGATCCCGCAAAGAGCGTAAGCGCGTTGGACGCGGAACAAGCAGTGGTACGGGTAAAACATCAGGTCGAGGTCACAAAGGACAAAACTCCCGCTCCGGCGGTGGCGTGCGTCCAGGCTTCGAGGGCGGTCAAAATCCGCTGTATCGTCGTCTTCCGAAACGTGGTTTCGTGAACCCGACCCGGAAAGAATACGCGGTTGTGAACATCGAAGAACTGAACAGCTTTGCAGAGGGTACTGAAGTGACTCCAGAAGTTTTGGTTGAGAGCGGCATCGTAAAAAATACGAAGAGCGGCATCAAAATTCTTGGTAACGGCGAAGTGTCCGTAAAGCTGACTGTAAAAGCGAATAAGTTCTCTCAAACTGCGGTAGAAAAGATCGAGGCTGCCGGCGGTAAAACCGAGGTGATCTAATGTTTAAGACCCTGCAAAATATATGGCGTGTCGAGGATCTTCGCAATCGGATCATATTTACCCTGTTAGTCCTCATTGTGTTTCGTATCGGCTCCTTCGTACCGGTTCCCGGTGTGAACAAGGATGTCTTTACGCAAAGCAACGAGGCGGGCAATGAGCTGTTTGGTCTCCTTAACACGTTTTCGGGGGGCGCGTTATCGCAGTTTTCGATCTTCGCTCTCTCGATCTTTCCATATATTACATCGTCCATTATCGTACAGCTTCTGTCGATGGACGTCATTCCGAAGTTTGCGGAATGGGCCAAACAAGGGGAACACGGTAAAAAGCAGTTGGCTCAGATTACTCGTTATGGTACGGTAATACTGGGTCTGATCCAAGCATTCGGGATGTCGATCGGCTTTAACCGTCTATACGGCACCGAGATGATTCCTAATGCAGGCTTTGTCGATTATCTGGTCATTGCGATCGTGCTGACCGCAGGTACATCCTTCTTGATGTGGCTCGGTGAGCAGATTACAGAAAAGGGTATCGGCAACGGTATTTCGATTATTATCTTCGCAGGTATCGCAGCTGGTATTCCAATGCATATCCGCTCTACAATCGAATCCAATTTCATTCAAGACAATCAGATTTTCCTGAACAGTCTGAAGGCAATTGTGATCGTACTGATCCTGATTTTGATTGTAACGGGCGTTGTGTTTATCCAGCAGGGGATCCGCAAGATTCCAGTACAATACGCGAAGCGTGTTGTAGGCAACAAAATGTTTGGCGGACAGAACACGCACATCCCGCTGAAGGTCAATGGCGCTGGCGTCATTCCGGTCATCTTCGCGATGTCGCTGCTTCAATTTCCCGTCATTCTGGCCAGCTTCTGGTCCACAACGGACTGGGCGAAGTGGATTACCGCTTATCTGGCTTATGACGCGCCGCTGGGCATGGTCCTTTATGTATTGATGATCATCGGTTTCACGTTCTTCTACACCTTCGTGCAGATGAATCCGAACCAGATGGCTGATAATATGAAGAAAAACGGCGGCTACATTCCGGGCATCCGTCCTGGTAAAGCTACCGAGAAGTACTTGACCCGTGTTATGACACGGTTGACGATGACAGGAGCGCTGTTCCTGGCCGTAATTTCTGTACTTCCTGTCTTCTTTGGCGCTTTGGCCGGCTTGCCTCGTACCGTCCAAATCGGTGGTACATCCTTGCTGATCGTGGTGGGCGTTGCGCTCGATACGATGAAGCAGATTGAGAGCCAGCTGATCAAGCGTCACTATAAAGGATTTATCAATAAATAAGTAATAGGTTCCGGGTAGTGGCTTGTCCCCTTCCGGCACCTATTATGCTGTTCTAACTACAGGCTAGAGGAGGGACTAGGGTGAACATCTTATTCATGGGACCTCCTGGGGCAGGCAAAGGTACACAAGCAGAAGCGATCGTCAATACATTCGGTATTCCTCATATCTCTACAGGTGATGCATTTCGCCTGGCGATCAAGCAAGGAACACCTATTGGTGTGAAAGCCAAGGAATATATTGATCAAGGTCTGCTAGTGCCTGATGATGTGACGATCGGGATTGTGGAAGAGCGTCTGCAGCAGTCCGATTGCGAAAAAGGTTTCTTATTGGATGGCTTTCCAAGAACCCTTTCGCAAGCGGAAGCGCTGGATGACATTCTGAACCGCATGAACACCGGTCTAGATCATGTCATTAACCTGAAGGTTGACCGCGACAAGCTGCTTGCTCGTCTGACAGGACGCCGTATTTGTAAATCCTGCGGCGCTACCTATCATGTCATCTTCAACCCGCCTAAACAGGAAGGTATTTGTGATAAATGCGGCGGCGAGCTGTACCAGCGCTCTGATGATAATGAAGAGAGTGTGGGCATTCGCTTGGACGAATATATCAACAAAACAGCACCACTCCTCACGTTTTATGAAAATAAAGGCCTTCTGCGTCAAATGGATGGTGAACAGGAAATCGACGTGGTTTCGGAAGAGATTGCGTCTATACTGCGGGGCTCACGTGAATGATCATTTGTAAATCCGAAACGGAACTGGGCTTGATGAGAGAGGCGGGCCGGATTGTGGCTGAGTGTCACAAGCTGCTGGCTTCTCACGTTCAACCGGGGATAACCACGGGGGAACTGGACCACATAGCCGACGTGTTTATTCGCAGCCAAGGCGCTTTGGCGTCCTTCAAAGGCTACAACGGATTTCCTTCCAGCATTTGCGCATCAGTGAACGAAGAACTGGTGCACGGATTTCCCGGTACACGCAAATTGATCGAGGGCGATATCGTCACGTTTGATATCGGTGCACAGTATGAGGGTTACCACGGTGACTCGGCATGGACGTACCCGGTGGGCAGAATCTCTGATGAGGCTCAGCGCCTGCTAGAGGTTACAGAAGGCGCATTATATGCGGGACTGGCACTAATTAAACCTGATGTCCGCTTGTTTACAATCTCTCATGCCATCCAGCGTCACATCGAGGAGGCGGGCTTTTCCGTCGTCCGGGAGTATGTTGGCCATGGCGTAGGGGCAGAACTGCATGAAGATCCGCAGATCCCGAACTACGGCATTCCGGACCGGGGACCGAGGCTTAAGCCGGGCATGGTGCTCGCGATTGAACCGATGGTCAATGCCGGTAAACGGAATGTAAAGACGCTGGAAGACAATTGGACGGTTGTTACGGTTGACGGCTCATTGTGCGCTCATTTCGAGCATACAGTTGCAGTCACCGCAGAAGGTATGGAAATCTTGACGAAGCTGCCGGAGTAGGTGATACGTTGAATAAACCAGTCACATTGAGCTTGGGTCAGGTCGTTAGGATCTTGAGAGGCAAAGGTGCCGATCAGCATGCCGTTATCGTTTCTATTGAGGACAGCAAGTATGTTAAGATAGCGGATGGGCACAGCATTAAATTCGATCAGGCGAAGAAAAAGAATATTCTTCATCTGATGCCTCAATCCTTTATTAGCAGCGAAGTTGTAAACAGTTTGCAAGAAAGCGGTCGGGTAACAAATGGAAAGCTGCGGTTCGCCGTCAGCCGATTTTTATCCGAGAATCCGAATGCTGATCAGAAAGGAGAATGATTGTGGCCAAAGAAGATGTCATTGAAGTCGAAGGCACGGTCATCGAGCCGTTGCCGAATGCAACATTCAAGGTCGAGCTGGAAAATGGTCATCAGATTTTAGCTCACGTCTCCGGGAAGCTGCGGATGCACTTTATCCGTATCCTTACAGGTGACAAAGTGGTTGTCCAACTTTCACCATACGATTTAACTAAAGGTCGTATCACTTACCGTAAATAGATGTCGTTTCCGTCTGGAAACAACAAAAGCTGCGAAGCGGTTTTACTGATGTAAAACTTGGAGGAGGTAATTGACATGAAGGTAAGACCTTCTGTGAAGCCTATTTGCGAGAAATGCAAAGTCATTCGCCGCAAAGGGAATGTAATGGTTATCTGTGAAAATCCGAAACACAAACAAAAACAAGGTTAAAGAAGGGGGTGTAGCGTAATGGCTCGTATAGCTGGTGTGGATTTGCCACGTGACAAACGCGTTGAGATCGCCTTGACTTACATTTTCGGAGTCGGCAAAACGACTTCCCAGAAAATTATCAATGAAGCAGGCATCAATCCGGACACTCGTGTCCGTGATCTGACAGAAGACGAAGTAAACAAATTGCGCGAAACGATCGACGGTAATGTGAAGGTTGAAGGTGACCTGCGTCGTGAAATTTCTTTGAATATTAAACGTCTCTCGGAGATTGGCTGCTACCGCGGTATTCGTCACCGTCGTGGTCTGCCTGTCCGTGGTCAACGTACTAAAACCAATGCTCGTACACGTAAAGGTCCTCGTCGTACGGTAGCGAACAAAAAGAAATAAGAAAGGGGGATAACAGACAATGGCTAAACCAAAAAAAGTCGTACGTACTAAACGTCGTGACCGCAAAAATATTGAATCTGGCGTGGCTCACATCCGTTCCACGTTCAACAATACGATTGTTACCATTACGGATCCCCACGGAAATGCTATTTCTTGGGCGAGCTCCGGCGGCATGGGTTTCAAAGGTTCCCGTAAGTCCACTCCGTTTGCTGCACAGATGGCTGCTGAAACAGCGGCTAAAGCAGCAATGGAACATGGCATGAAGGCTGTAGAGGTTATGGTTAAAGGTCCGGGCGCTGGCCGTGAGGCAGCTATCCGTTCCCTCCAGGCTGCAGGTCTTGAAGTTAACCTGATCAAGGACGTAACACCAATTCCGCATAACGGATGCCGTCCGCCAAAACGTCGTCGCGTATAATGAAGTCATCCTGTTAATGTGGTATAAATCCGGTGCAATCTGCTAAGAATGGTTGTTTAGGCATACTACATGGATTACTGGATAAGATGACAGTTTCATATAGGAGCGACGTTTGAAGGAGGGGTACTTGCGTGATTGAAATCGAAAAGCCGAAAATTGAGACCGTTGATGTCAATGAGGAAGGAACCTATGGAAAATTCATAGTTGAACCGCTGGAGCGTGGCTACGGCACAACGCTGGGGAATTCTCTCCGCCGCATTTTGCTGTCCTCGCTGCCTGGCGCAGCTGTCACATCTATTCAGATTGACGGCGTTCTGCATGAGTTCTCTACGGTTCCGGGTGTCATGGAAGACGTGACTGAAATCATTTTGAACCTGAAGGCTTTGTCGCTGAAGATTCATTCCGACGAAGAGAAAGTGTTCGAAATTGATGCGGAAGGCGAAGGTGTCGTGACTGCCGGAGACATCCGTGCAGACAGCGATGTGGAGATTCTTAATCCGGATCTGCATATTGCGACGCTTGGCCCGGGTGCAAGACTTCATATGCGTGTTTTCGCCAATCGCGGTCGTGGCTATGTCCAGGCGGATCGGAACAAGCACGATGACCAGCCTATCGGCGTCATTCCCGTCGATTCGATCTATACGCCGATCAGCCGTGTCAACTACAGCGTTGAAAACACCCGCGTAGGTCAAGTGACCAACTATGACAAGCTGACTATGGAAATCTGGACGGATGGCAGCATTCGCCCGGAGGAAGCCGTCAGCCTTGGCGCCAAAATCCTGACCGAGCACCTCTTCCTGTTCGTCGGTCTGACCGACGAAGCGAAGGATGCCGAGATCATGGTCGAAAAAGAAGAAGACAAGAAAGAAAAAGTGCTTGAAATGACGATCGAAGAGCTGGATCTCTCCGTACGTTCCTATAACTGCCTCAAACGTGCCGGCATCAATACGGTACAAGAGCTGACGACGAAAACTGAAGAGGATATGATGAAGGTCCGTAACCTGGGCCGCAAATCCTTGGAGGAAGTTCAAGAGAAGCTTGAAGAGCTAGGTTTGGGACTCCGTTCGGAAGAATAGTCTCGCGATTGCTTTAGCAAAGGAGGGAAAACACATGGCATACCAAAAGTTGGGCCGCGATTCCAGCGCGCGTAAAGCGTTGTTTCGTGACCTGGTAACTGATCTGTTCTTGTACGAGCGTATTCAAACAACCGAGGCGAAAGCCAAGGAAGTGCGTTCCATCGCTGAAAAGCTGATCACCAAGGCAAAGCGCAATGACCTGCATGCACGTCGTCAGGTAGCTGCATTTGTTCGTCGTGAAACGGTTGATGGTGAGCAGGATGCAATTCAAAAGCTGTTTGCTGAGATTGCACCTCGTTACTCCGAGCGTGCCGGCGGATACACTCGTATCCTGAAGCTGGGACCTCGTCGTGGTGACGCAGCTCCTATGGTCTATCTGGAACTGGTAGACCGCGCTTAATCATTACAATCTAACCTGTTAGATCACTATTGAAATCTTGTGGCTGCAGCCGAAAGGTTTCAATAACGACAGTGAGCTTTGCATCCGAAGTGACTGTAGTTATGTATGCCCGGCTCGTTACCGATTTATCCCCTGTGATAATCGTTCAGAGCCTAGATCAGGGACGTGGTTCGAGATGGAACATGCCGTACTTGTTCGGCTCCTCTCGGCTACACCTGTGGCATCGTAAGGTAGGCCTTCTAGTCATGCAGCTGACTGTGAAGGATCGGCTGGCATGATGAAAAGGAGCTCCTTGGTGGGCTCTTTTTTTAGGTGTTTTTGGACCAGGCTGCACTCACCTAACCGGGGAGAACGACATCAGGCACCAGGCAGGAGGGAAATTATGCGCAATCTTCTGATGAGAGTAAGCTACGACGGTACGAACTATAATGGCTTTCAGACACAGCCGGACGGCAACACCGTTCAGGATGTGATTGAGCAAGCCATCTACGGCTTGACGGGGGAATCGTTGAAAATCACGGCCTCAGGCCGAACCGATGCCGGCGTTCATGCTCGGGGACAGATTTTTAATTTCTGCTCCGCAGCCATGATTCCTCCGGAGCGGTGGTGTTCGGCTCTGAACTCCAGGCTGCCTTCGGACATTGTCGTAACTGATGCACAGGAGGTTTCGCTTGATTTTCATTCCCGCCGGGAGGCGAAGCGCAAAACCTACCGATATACGATCAACGCCAACCAGTTTCCGGATCCTTTTCATCTCCGTTATCAATTTCACCATTACGGGCGGCTGAATGTGAGCGCAATGGAGGAAGGCTTGAAGCATTTACTGGGCACGCACGATTACACCAGCTTTGCTTCCCGCCGCTCCACCAAGCCATCTCATGTTCGGACGATTTATGATGCATGGATGGAGGTTGACACCAGCATGAGCCGGGATCACCCACGAGATCAGGGTGTCGTACACACCTATATCACGGGCAGTGGATTTTTACAGCATATGGTGCGGATTATTATGGGTACGCTGATTGAGGTCGGTGAGGGCAAACGTACGCCTGAAAGCGTTAGGACTGCGTTAATCGCGCAGAATCGTGCAGCGGCAGGGCCAACAGCGGTCAGCCATGGCTTGATGCTGTGGGACGTTGAACTGGATGCAGCCTCTTATATAATCAGGACTTAACAGGCACTGGGCTAATGCTGAGATCGCTGTTTTTGGAGACGGTGTAAACGTCCTGGCAGCAGCGCTGTTTTCAAGGTCATTACCTTAAAAAACACTTGCAGTTTATGCGTGTATCCTGTATTATATAAGTTGTGTTTTCTTAACGGCTCTCCCACAGCCCCGGTTGAGAAAATGCCGTAATACGATCCATCTAACACTTAAATTTGCTTCACACATGAACGAAGATAAATGATGAACATTTGAAACTTTTTCGGATGAATACAAGGAGGAAACTTAACATGCGTACCACCTATATGGCGAAGCCAAATGAAGTTGAGCGTAACTGGTACATCGTTGATGCCGAAGGCAAAACGCTTGGCCGTTTGGCAAGTGAAGTTGCGGCTCTGATCCGCGGCAAGCACAAGCCACAATTTACTCCACATGTGGATACTGGCGACTTTGTAGTCGTAATCAACTCGGAGAAGATTGTACTGACCGGGAAGAAGATGTCCAACAAGAAATACTACCGTCACTCCATGCATCCAGGTGGATTGAAAGTGACTGTTGCTGAAGACCTGATCAAGAAATTCCCTGAGCGCGTGATCGAAAGCGCCGTTCACGGCATGCTTCCTAAAACTCGCATGGGCGAGAAAATGAAGCTGAGACTGAAAGCATATGCAGGCACAGCACATCCACACGAAGCTCAAAAACCAGAAGTTTACGAACTTCAAGGTTAATTAAAAGGAGGACAGTTTCATGGCACAAGTACAATACTATGGGACAGGTCGTCGTAAGCATTCGGTAGCACGTGTTCGCCTTGTACCGGGTGAAGGACGAATTGTCATCAATAAACGCGATATCAACGAATATTTCGGTTTGGAAACTCTCAAGCTGATCGTTAAGCAACCTCTGACACTGACTGAAACATTGGGCAAATACGATGTTCTTGTCATTGCTCATGGCGGCGGCATTTCCGGTCAAGCTGGCGCAATCCGTCACGGTATTTCCCGTGCATTGCTGAAGGCTGACCCTGAATTCCGTGGTTCCCTGAAGAAAGCTGGATTCCTGACTCGTGACCCTCGTATGAAAGAACGTAAGAAATACGGTCTTAAAGCGGCTCGTCGCGCTCCTCAGTTCTCCAAGCGTTAATATTGTTTTTGCTCTTACGAAAGCTCTTGGCCAACCGGCCAAGGGCTTTTTTTGTCGTTCACAAATTGTCCTGCTGTTCATATTATGCTTTCAAATAACCAGCAAAAAGGCTAACTCAGGTGTTGACAATATATAGGAATGGTCTATACTTAATTCATACTAATTACGTAGGATTATGTGGGATTAATAAGTACTGGAGGTCAAAGACATGAACTTATTAGAGAAAGAGCAGTTAATCCAAGAGCAGGCTATTGCATTAGAGACGGCTTCTGCTGAAGAAATCATTCGATACGCTGTTCAAACCTTTCCCAACATTACGTTTGCCTGCAGCTTTGGTGCAGAGGATGTAGTGCTTGTGGATATGGTTCAGAAGATCAGCCCGGGAACGGATATCTTTTATTTGGATACCGACTTTCACTTTGAAGAGACGTACCATACCCGGGATCGGTTAGTAGCGAAATATAATATGGAATTTGTTCGCGTTGCACCAGTCCTCTCGCCGGAAGAGCAGGCGGCACAGCATGGAGATACGTTATGGCAGGTGAACCCGAACCAATGCTGTAATATCCGCAAGGTAGAGCCGCTCACACGAATTTTGTCTCAGTACGATGCCTGGATTACAGGGATCCGACGCGATCAGGCGCCCACACGCGCCAATGCTAAAAAGATCGAGTATGACCATAAGTTTGGCCTGGTGAAGTTTAATCCGATCGCAGATTGGACTCAGGATGAGGTATGGGCATATATCCGGGAGCATGACGTTATTTATAATCCGCTTCATGATCAGAATTATCCGAGTATCGGCTGCCACTATTGCACTCGTCAGGTGATGCCGGGTGAGGATCCGCGTGCTGGACGCTGGTCCGGGAATGAGAAAACGGAGTGCGGACTTCATAAATAAATCAATTCATACCTGAAGAAGAACAAGAACAAAGAACAGGAGGCTCACTTCATGACAACCATTCAGCCGCACGGTGGTGCGCTTATTAACCGTATTGCAGAACCGGAACGACGTCAGGCTTTATTGGAGTCTGCAGGCAACCTGCCTGCCATCCCTATCAATACATGGGCCATTTCAGATCTGGATCTGATCGGAGTCGGTGCGTTTTCACCTCTACAAGGCTTTATGAGTAAAAAAGATTATCGTGCTGTCCTGGACACGATGCGTTTGGCAGACGGAACCGTTTGGAGCATTCCCGTGACACTAGCCGTGCCGGATGCTACAGCCGTTACTTTGAGTGCCGGTGAGCAGGCCGCATTGATAGGGGAAGAGGACGGCGTGATCTACGCCATTCTGACCGTTGAGGACGTCTATAGCGTAGATCAGCGGGAAGAAGCGCTGAAGGTGTTCAAAACCGAGGATCCGGAGCATCCAGGGGTCAAGAAGCTGTTTGAGCGTCCTAATATATATGTGGGAGGCTCTGTAGAGATTCTCAATCGGCCTCAGCCTGCCCGTTTCCAGGAGTTTTACTTCGATCCGGCGCAGACACGTGCTTTATTCGAAGAGCGTGGGTGGAAGACCGTAGTGGGCTTTCAGACCCGCAATCCGGTGCATCGGGCTCATGAATACATTCAGAAGAGTGCCATGGAAATTGTGGATGCGCTGTTTCTGAACCCGCTCGTCGGTGAAACCAAGTCGGATGATGTGCCGGCTGATGTACGTATGAGAAGCTATCTCGCTTTGCTGGAGCACTATTACCCACAGGACCGCACATTTCTGGGCGTATTCCCGGCGGCAATGAGGTATGCAGGACCAAGGGAAGCCATTTTCCATGCGATGGTCCGCAAAAATTACGGCTGTACCCATTTCATCGTCGGCCGGGACCATGCGGGGGTGGGCGATTACTACGGTACATATGAAGCCCAGGAAATTTTCCGCCATTTTGCAGCAGAAGAGCTTGGCATTACCCCGCTGTTCTTTGAGCACAGCTTCTTCTGTATCCAATGCGGCAATATGGCATCCAGCAAGACCTGCCCGCACGATAAGGAGCAGCACCTGACCTTATCCGGCACGAAAGTGCGCGGACTGCTGAGAGAGGGCAAGTGCCCGCCGCCGGAGTTCACACGGCCTGAGGTTGCAGCGATCCTCATTGAAGGCATGAAAGAGCAGGTCAGCGTCTAGAACGCCGCGACATATTTATCCATCTTGTCCCATACATATAAGTACAACACTTATAGGGACGAGGTGGATTTTTTATGTCCAGGCCGGAACGCGATAAGGTGACCATATGGATCTCCTGGAAAAAGATAAAGCAAAGCCTGATCGGGCTTGGACTGCTGCTCTTACTGCTTGCCGTAGTGACCTACGAAATTCCAACGAACAAAACCGTTCAATATTGGAGCCTGCCGCTGGCAGGAAAGGTCATCGCATTGGATGCGGGTCATGGTGGCCCGGATGGGGGAGCTGTCAGCCGCCAGGGCGTGATTGAGAAGGATATTAATCTGGCGGTCACGCTGTATTTGCGGGATTATCTTCAGCAGGCAGGAGCCTTGGTGATCTTAACGCGAGAAGGGGATTATGATCTGGCCTCTCCGGAAACCGCGGGATACTCCAAGCGAAAAACCGAGGATCTAAACAATCGGGTGCGGCTGATTGAAAATAAGCAGGCTGACCTGTTTATCAGCACTCATCTGAATAGCATTCCTTCTAACCGCTGGAGTGGTGCCCAAACCTTTTACCCACCGGGAAAAGAAGAAAGCAGACGTTTAGCGGAGCTGATCCAGGGTGAAATTCGTCACCAGCTCGAGAATACGCAGCGGCTGGCCAAGACGGATGACAAAATCTTTTTGCTGCAAGCGCTCAAAATCCCGTCCGCACTCGTAGAGGTCGGCTTTCTGTCTCATCCGCAGGAGTCCGAAATGCTGAGGGATGAGAAGTACCAGCGAAAGGTGGCAGCCTCTATATATAATGGCGTTCTGAGATATAGTGCAGGAGAGCGCTCCAACTAATCGGCAGCACGGGTGAAGTAGTGGTATAATGTAGGCTGAATAACATTCCAGAGATTGAGCCACTAACCAAAGTTGAGGTGCGATTCGATATGCTGATAAGCAGAGAGCAGGTACAGGAGATTTTACAGCCGCTGCAGGACCCGGAGACTGGACAGAGTCTAATGGAGCTGCAACGCATTCGTGACATTGTAGTTAAAGATAACACCGTGCGTTTATCCGTCACGTACACAACCGAAGAGACGCGGACGCTGCTGAATGCGCAGATTCGAGAGCTGCTGCAGGCACTGGGAGCAGAGGATATTCATATCCGGATGCGGCCGCTGGAGGACAAGTCGAAGGAAGAAGAGCTGGACCGCGAGAAGCTGACCAAAGGACACGCAGCCGGGATGAAGCATGAGCTGCTGGCCCCGGAATCGGGCGTTCAGTTTATTGCGATTGCGAGCGGGAAAGGCGGGGTGGGGAAATCTACCGTGACCGTTAACCTGGCGACCGCGCTTGTCCGCGAAGGCAAGAAAGTCGGCTTGATCGATGCAGATATTTACGGCTTTAGCGTTCCGGACATGATGGGGATGGAGGAAGGCCCCGTCGTTACGGATGACGGCGTCATCATTCCAGTGGAGCGGTTTGGCGTCAAGGTGATGTCGATGGGCTTCTTCATTCGGGAGAACAGCCCGGTCGTGTGGAGAGGGCCGATGCTGGGCAAAATGCTCCGTCAGTTTTTTGATGATGTAGCTTGGGGTGACCTGGATTACATGCTGCTGGATTTACCTCCCGGTACCGGTGATGTAGCGCTGGACGTGCACCAGATGATCCCGCAGAGCAAAGAGATTATTGTTACCACACCCCATGCCACGGCGGCGTTCGTAGCTGCAAGAGCGGGAGCTATGGCGCTTCAGACGAACCATGAGGTGCTGGGCGTTATCGAAAACATGGCCTATCGGAACTGTCAGCACTGCGGCGAGAAGGATTATATTTTCGGCCGTGGAGGCGGAGGAATGCTGGCAGACAATCTTCATACCGAACTGCTGGGACAGCTTCCATTAAGCGCACCGGACAACCTTCCGACAGATCCAGACTTCTCCCCATCGGTATATAAAGAAGACACTGAGAGCGGCCAGATTTATGAGGAGATTGCAAAGGCTGTAATTTCAAAGTGTGCACCCCGTTAAGACAACCTTAATGCATGAAATGTCCATAGACTAAAAATAAACTCCCTGATTTCCATAATCAGGGAGTTTATTGTATGGCCAGATCAGCACTGCGTTAGCTGCCACCACCACTGCCTTCACCGCCGCCACCGCCGCTTTCCCCTTCACTGCCGCCTTCACCGCCGGCCTCTCCGCCATTTTCACTGCCGCCGCCGCTCTCGCCGCCCTGCTCCTTTTCAACGGCTGGCTGCAGCTCATCCTTCACAACCGTCTTCAGCAGTTGCAGGACTTCCATCCGGAAGAGCGGGTTTTGCATGGCCTCTTGCATAATTGTCATCGTCTGCTTACGGTAATCCGGCGTTTTCGTCAGCTCTAAGAAGGATTTCATGATTTCAGGTGACTTCATAATTTCCTCCACGGACTTTTGATACGTAGGGTCCTTGATGAGCTGGAGATGAAGCTGCTTACTTTCAGCGTTGATCGCTTTAGCAAATTCACCTGCAAACTGGGGGTCGGTCATGATCTTCTCAATTTCTTTTTTATAATCCTCAGACACGAGTGTATCCTTGACGGCCAGACGAATATCGTCGCCCGACTGGGCCGACAAAATTTTAGCGCCAGAAGCTCCACCGCTTTCGCCGGACGATGAGCCGCCGCCCAGAGCCTCCTCGACCGCTTTTTTGCCCTCGTCTGTTTTGAGGATATCAACCACCATGGATTTCATCTCTTTATAGCCCATCTGCTGGGCAGTATAGCCTTGATCGGAGCCGCACCCCGTTACTAATACCAAGGTGAGTCCCAGACCGCTGAATAAACAAAATAAAGGCCGCTTCATGCCCGTAGTCCTCCTTTGTGTGGGTGCTGTCCATAGTATGTGATGGAATGTAAGAAATATGTCGAAGTGATCATGGTTTTTTATTGAGAAGGTTGGTAAAATAATGACTTGTGGGGGTGGAGATCACTTGAGCTTACGGAAGTGGGCAAGATTATTTTGGAAAACGATGCTGGTCGGCGCGATTGCCGCAGTGATAGCAGGTGTGGCGCTGCAGCTGGCGACGGGCAATATTGAGTTTAAGGGAGCGGTCGACCTGACCATCTATCCGTTAATCCTGCTGGGATACGGTGCACTGGTCAGTGTGTACTCGCAATTAGGTTTTTTTGCTTATCTAACGCTGAATTATATCGGAATTGGTGTATTTCGGCCAAAAACCTGGGGATACGTTCAGCTCGTCTTGTCCGTACTGGCTCTGATGGAGCTTATTTTTCTGCGGACATTTGTGGGGAACGAACAAAATTTCACTTGGGATTTAATCATTGCGATCGGGATTCTGCTGACCGCCGTTGTCGTTACTTACTTCAAAGTAAAAATGACAAACAGCAAAGCGCTGATCCCAACCATGTTTTTCATGCTGGCAGTGACCATTCTGGAAATCATCGGCGTATTAAAGATTGGCGAGAACAATGCCACTGTATTTTTAATTATTCCTTTACTGGCATGTAATGCCTATCAGATTCTGACGCTGCATAAAGTGACCCAGAACGTAGAAAAGAGCTAATTCACTTAGCTCTTTTTTTGTTGCAGCGTGTCTGGTTAGACAAGCATTTTCAATCCGGGCAGGTTTGAAGGGGAAGCGGGTTGATTCCTATGATTCGTGAAGAGATCGATTCCAAGTCACCGGAATCCACAGCTGCCATTATTTATGGTTCGCTTATCGGCTATGCCATGCTGAACATCCATCACCATATGCTGACTGAGATGGATATTGAAAGGATTGTGGATACGATTTTTTGGGGCATACAGTCGAAGGAGAGATGAATACAATGGTTACTCTGAAATCAAGAGCAGAAATTGAAGAAATGAGAAAAGCCGGTCGAATTGTTGCTGCTTTTCATCAGGCCGTGTCTGATTTAATCGTGCCTGGTGTTACGACCCTTGATATCGAGGCGTTCGCGCTTCGGTTTCTGAAGGAGAAAGGCGCTAAAGCAGCTATAGTCGGGAACCGTATAGGGGATGTGATGCACGCGGTGCAATCTCATGCTGAGCAGCATGGATTCTCCGTGGTTCGTCATCTGCTCGGACATGGTGTAGGACGGGAAATGCACGAGGAACCCAATTACCCTCATGTGGGCAAGCCTGGCAGAGGCTTTCCTTTAAAAGAAGGAATGGTTATGACGATCGAGCCGATGATCAACGCTGGAACAGCGGTCATGACGGTAGATGCTGATGGATGGACCGCGAGAACGGCTGACGGCTCGCTTTCGGCACAGTATGAACACACCATCGCTATTACTGCAGACGGTCCGATCATATTGACTACAATGTGAGTCACCCTGCCAATTCACTCTTTTTAAAACCCGTTTCCAGTCCACGGCCAAGCCAAAGAACCATTGCATAGCCTGGAAACGGGGATACAGGGCTGTTTAATCACTGTTACATTACTACCGAAGCTTTGATCGTCATGTATTCAAATTCATCATTTTATCCCCATCGTATTGATTTCTTCTTCAGTCTCCTTGTATAAAAGAACATCCTCTTCCATCATTTCTTCATGCGAAGTACAAACTCATAGGCAACCCACCGTGGAAAGGAATTCGCCTGCTGTGCTAACATGAACTTAAAAGCTACATCACAGTGAGCATTTAACGATTCACTGCATCCTCTATATGCTTTTGCATTGTAGATTGATCCTGAACGGGTGAGCCTTTGGTGCTGCTTTGCTGCAGCAAATCGGTTACGGTGACGAATTCATAGCCCTTGCGGCGCAGCTCATCAATAATGTCCGGAAGCGCTTCGTGAGTCTGTTTCACGGAGTCGCTGGCATGAAGCAGAACAATGTCTCCCGGGTGCGCCTTACTTACAACGCGATCTACAATCTGGTCGGTGCCAATGTTTTTCCAGTCCTGAGAATCGGTGTCCCACTGAATGACCGTATAGTTCAAGCTGTCGGCGATGCTCAGCACTCTTTTGTCGAAATCGCCGTTCGGAAGCCGGATTAGCCTCGGTTCTTGTCCCGTCACAGTGGTTAAAATAGAGTGAGCCGTTGTAATCTGCTTGCGTATTTCCTCATCTGACAGCGTACTATAATTATCATGCTTGAATCCGTGGCTGCCGATCTCAAAACCGCCTTCCTTGATCTTGCTCACGATATCAGGATGGCTTTTGCTCCAGGGTGCGGACAGGAAGAAGGAAGCCTTGGACACCCCCTTGTCTTTCAACACCTGTAAAATCGGCTCGGCGCGCTTCTCTCCCCAGCTAATGTCAAATGTCAAAGCAATCTGCTTCTTCTCTGTCGGGACACTGTACACGGCCGCAGGCGTGTTCTCCGAGAATACGGAAATATGATCACTTTCCACATAAATGACTCCGACCGCAAAGACGGCAGCAGCAAGAACAAAACTGAACCGCTTAATTTTCTGCCCATTCAAAACATAAAAGAAACTCATACCGGCAGGCTCCTCTCCCTTCATACTGCAAAAAGCTTGTTTACTAAAATCTATGCTCGTACCGATAACTTATTACTGTAAAGGAGGCAGCGTATGTATCGATTTACTACTTTTCTTAAAGACCTGGGCACGATTCGTGGTGTTCTGATTGTATCTGCTGTACTGTTTGTGCTCGCGGTCGCAGCGGGCTGGAACGCCAGCCAGGAGATCCAGGAAATCTTAGCTGGAGAAATTCAGGCCTTAGCAGAAACAAGCCAGAATTTGAGCGCGTCGGACAATCCGGAGCTGAGCTTTTTTGTGTTTATTTTTCTGAACAATGCGATCAAAAGTTTAATAGTCATGTTTGCAGGCCTGCTGCTCGGAATTATTCCTTTTGTGTTTCTGGCCATGAACGGGATGGTGCTTGGTTTTCTCATGGAGCTGGTTCGTGCAAACGGTGGAGATCTCAATGAGCTTATCTTTAAAGGCTTACTGCCGCACGGCATTATTGAAATACCGGTGCTCATCATTGCAGGAGCTTACGGACTCATGCTGGGTGCTCTGGTCATTCGTAGCATTCTTCCCGGTCAGGAAAAAGGGGAGGCTCTTGGCTTGAAGTGGAGAACAGCATGGAAAAAAACGGGCACGGCCTCTCTATGGATCCTAATACTGCTCTTCGTAGCCGCAATAATTGAAAGTACAATTACCCTGTGGCTGATGTCATAATTTTCCCGGAATATGAGCATACCTAATAAAGCAGTTTACGACCTATCGGATTTTGTTTATTGAACATTATGGATGGCAAGCAAGAAGGGTGGAAGTTCGACAGTTCATGCACATACATAGGGGAACGGAAGCGGGAGAGCAGAATAACCGCACCGGAATCCAGAGGAGGTCAGGATGATGCTCGGAATGCTATTTAACGAGAAAGAATGCAAAGAGCTGGATTACGTACTGCGAAAAGAGCTGGATGAAATGCTGCTGGATTTGAGTGACCAGCGATTGGATGCCAATATTAGACACGCTATTGCGAACCGGTACAAAACGGTGTTTCGGATGTATGCCCGGTTTGCGCCACAGAAAGAGCTTTCTAAATATGCGCGTAACGGGAAGTTTCCGCAAATCAAGCATTGAAATTCAAAAAAAGGGTTGACTGAGTCGGCGAATATATGATAAATTAATTTTCGCTTCCTTTGGCGATATACCGCCGATTCAGCAGCCAAGCAAGAAAGAGCTTCACCGCTCAAAAAACTTTTTGAAAAAAAAGCTTGCAAGCTTGCTAGGAAGTATGATATATTATAAAAGTCGCCGCTGAGAGATGCGACGATGAGGAATGAACAGAATTGATCTTTGAAAACTGAACAACGAGTGAGTTAAACCGATCTTGCCTTACGGTGAGATCAACAATGAGATTTTATAATCTCGTCAGTTTTGAAATGAGCAATTGAACTCAACTTTCATGGAGAGTTTGATCCTGGCTCAGG